>CAYOGP010000026.1:0-9678 GCA_964403555.1 uncultured Spirochaetales bacterium
TGCCTGGGTAAATAGAGGAGATCAGGAGGGTTGTCTAAATGAGAGTCGCGATTGTAGGGGCGAGCGGCTATACGGGGCTAGAACTTCTACGTATTCTTTTAAAACACGGTCATTGCTCCGTCACAGTTGCGACTTCTGAGCAACGAGCTGGTCAGCGTCTTGGCGAGGCATTTCCAGCCTTTGCCGGATTGACGGATTTATCTCTTCAGTCTGTCGACGCAGATCAGATTGCCGAAAATGCTGAGGTGGCGCTTTGTGCGCTCCCGCACGGAGCTTCCGCCGAGGTGGTCAGTGAGTTGCACGAGCGCAAAGTGAAGGTGATTGATTTGTCGGCCGACTTTCGGCTCCAGGAGATGCGGGTATACGAAAAGTGGTATGGCAGCCACGCGGCGCCCGATTTGTTTGGGTCAGCAGTTTACGGTTTACCCGAGGTCTATCGAGATAAGCTTGCGGGCGCAAATCTTGTAGCAGCTCCTGGCTGCTATCCGACCTCCGTTCTCCTTCCTCTCATTCCTTTCCTTAGAGAAGGAATGGTCGATCCGACCTGTCTTCATATAGACAGTAAGTCTGGAGTTTCGGGTGCAGGAAGAAAGCTAGCAGCTCAGTATCTCGCCTCTGAATTGGCTGAAAATTGGTACGCCTACGGTGTGGGGGGTGACCATAGACATGTTCCAGAGATCGAGCAGGAGGCGTCGAAGGCCGCTCGGACTCCTGTCCGAGTAGCCTTTACGCCGCACCTTCTCCCGGTTGTGCGCGGGATGACAACAAGTATTTACGCAAGACTTAATCGGAAAATCACAACCCAAGATGTCCGGTCTATTCTCGAGGCCAGTTATTCGGAAGAGCAATTTGTTAGGATAAGTCCCAAGGGTGATGTCCCAAGAGTTTCTTCAGTGAGAGGGACTAATTTTTGCGATCTTGTGGGTTTTGTTGATGACCGGACAGGGAGCTTGGTGCTGCTTTCAGCTCTAGACAATTTGACCAAGGGCGCTTCAGGGCAGGCAGTCCAATGTCTTAACCTTATGTTCGGATTGAGCGAGGGAGAAGGTTTGGACCTGATTTCGCTTCCGCCTCAATAAAAGGGTGTTTTAGTCCAATTATTGTAGGCCCCACGACTTCGTGGCTCAAAAATTGACATATTAGCAACGCTCAGGGTATACATCTCAAGACCGATTCACAGGGGAAGAACGCTTTGTCGACTTATTTCGCCGATAACCCGCAGACAGTTCGTTTGTCGGTATCGTCGGTAGTCCAGAAGTGCGAGAATGCAAGAGAAATTTTGCTAATGCGCCGCAGTGATAACGGGAAATGGGGCTTGCCTGGTGGATACGTCGAGCCCGGAGAATCTGTGACGAAGGCCGTAGAGAGAGAAGTTTTCGAAGAAACAGGCTTCAAAATAAAGGTTGGAGCGTTGATTGGAATTTATTCTGACCCGAAAACCCAGGTTATTGCCTACTCTAATGGTGATCGTGTACAGGCCGTAAACCTCTGTTTTAAAGGGATAGCCGTGGAACAGGGAGAGCCAACAACACCAGAGGAAACCTTGGATATAGGTTTTTTTCCCGTTGCAGAGATGCCCGAGCCGTTCGTACCTATCCATGTCGTTCGTGTACGGGATGCTGTTGAGCAAAAAGTTAGTGTCGTGGTTCGATAATTGAGGAGCATTCGTGACTGCTAAACCTCTAAAGTTCATCTTTGTGACAGGAGGCGTGCTCTCCGGCTTAGGCAAAGGGCTCTCTTCTGCCGCGATTGGCTCGTTACTGGAAGCAAGGGGATTAAAGGTCAACTTTTTAAAGCTGGATCCTTATTTGAATGTAGATCCCGGGACGATGAATCCCATCCAACACGGAGAGGTCTATGTAACTGAGGATGGAGTTGAGACGGATCTTGACCTTGGTCACTACGAGCGTTTTACTCACATGGAGGCAAATTCTCGAAATAATGTAACAGCGGGCCGGGTCTACGACTCTGTAATTGGAAAAGAGAGAAGGGGAGAATATCTGGGTGGGACCGTCCAGGTGATTCCTCATGTTACAGATGAGATAAAAGAAAGAATTCACAAGGCGGGAGAAAATGTTGACCTTTTGATTGTAGAGGTAGGCGGTACGGTAGGCGATATAGAATCTCTTCCTTTTCTCGAGGCTATAAGGCAGTTTCGCGCGGATGTAGGTCGCGAGAACGTTTGCAACGTACATCTTGCACTTGTGCCTTTTATTGCAGCAGTTGGTGAATTGAAAACTAAGCCACTTCAACATTCTGTTAAGGAATTGCAAAGTGTAGGTATTGCTCCGGATATAATTCTTTGCCGAACTGACAGGTATCTTCCTAGATCCGTAAAATCAAAGATTGGTTTGTTCTGTAATGTGGATGAGGATGCAGTTGTAACAGCTAAGGATGTAGACAATATTTACGAACTTCCTCTTGCTTTTAACGAAGAAGGCTTAGATGAGAAGATCACACGCGTTCTTGGTATTTGGACAGGTGCGCCTAATTTGGGAGCCTGGGAAGGGTTGATTCGTTCTTTGAAAGCACCTGAAGCTGAAGTCCGAATTGCAATGGTCGGAAAATATGTTGATCTTTCTGATGCTTATAAAAGTTTGAATGAGGCGCTGTATCACGGCGGTATCGGAAATCGATGTAGTGTAAAGATCGATTACCTTGATTCGGAGAAACTTACAGATACCGCAGTTCTGTCGCGGGCTCACGGAATTTTAGTTCCACACGGTTTTGGTTCAAGAGGAACTACAGGAAAGATTGAAGCTGTACGATACGCGCGAGAACAGAAAATTCCTTTTTTTGGCATCTGCTTTGGTATGCAGATATGTGTCATCGAGTTCGCACGGAATGTCGCAGGTTTGAAGTCTGCAAACTCTACCGAGGTGGATGCCTCGACACCTCACCCAGTAATCGATTTTATGCCGGAACAACGCGAGATTGAGGGCACTGGAGGGACTATGCGGTTAGGCGGGTACCCTTGCAGTTTGCGTGAAGGGACGGTTGCACATTCTGCCTACGGCACGTTTGATATCTCCGAGCGCCACCGGCATCGCTATGAATTTAACCCTGAGTATCGAGAGCGTTTAGAGAATGCGGGCTTGATGTTGTCGGGGTCTTCTCCCGATGGAAAGCTTGTGGAAGTTGTTGAAATCTCCGATCATCCATGGTTCTTAGGTTCCCAGTTTCATCCCGAGTTTAAATCTACTCCTTTTGCGCCCCACCCCTTATTCGTATCTTTTATTCGTGCAGCTCGGTCTAGGAGTGACACGTTAGAGTCTTGAGGGAGTTTTGATGTTAATCCGGAGCGGCGATTTCTTCCGCTAATAAGACCTGATAGTTTAGTCCCTCGTATTCGACGCCTGTTCCGTGGACAGACCACTTCTCTGTCCAGGCTTTTGCAAATTCTTGTAGGCTTTTGTTGTCCCAAACAGTTTGCCATGAGGCCAAATCTTCGATTTCTAGTAGGTCGTAGTGTGTGAATGCCACCGTGCCGATCATTTCGTCAACGACCTTCCAGTTGGCGTATCGCTTTACTCCTGGAATGTTGTTGAAGAAGGGGTTGTCTGTCGATCGAAGCCAGTTCTCGTAGGCTTCGGGATCAACGTGACTCCCAATTTTATAAGTGAGAAGAATCATTGTTCTAGGTGTATCCATGGCGTCTCCTTGAAGGGCTGTATTTGATAACAAATTAGCGATATAGGTTGAATGAGAAACTGTTATATCGGCTTTATTAAAGAGGAGTTGAAAAGGTTTGGTCTTTTAACCTAAATTCACTCAAGGTCTTTAATTGGATTTGTAAGGCAATATTTTGGTTGTCGCTATTATCGCATTTGAGGGACGTTAGCTCAGTTGGCTAGAGCGCTGTGCTCACACCGCAGAGGTCGCTGGTTCGAATCCAGTACGTCCCACCACATTTTTTAGTTGGAACTTTAGTAGAGACATGGAATTGAGACACGTGTACATTTTACCCTTAAGGCCCGGTAGCTCAGCTGGATAGAGCACCAGCCTCCGAAGCTGGGGGTCGCGCGTTCGAATCGCGCCCGGGTCACCATACGAGCTGATTTTATCTAATTTTTTTTCTGCAAAACGCTTAGAGTGAGACCAATTAGAGCCTTTGTTCCCGTATTTAGAGTGGGTTGCAGTTCTGGGGCGAACTCAGCAGAATGTAAACTTGGTAAAGGGTCGCCCCCGTTTCTTGAGGCTTTAAGGTCTTTAGGATTTGAGCTCCCGTAGAAAAAAAACAAGAGCGGAACGGCCGGTTCATAAGCATAAGAGAAGGCATTCGTCTCATCGGTACCAAGAATCTTTTTGGTTTCCAAAACGTTTTCTTCTCCAAGTGCATCCTGAAATCCCTTTACGGCAAGTTGTGTAAGGTTAGGATCGTTATAAGATGAATTTAAACCCGATGGGAGAAACGTGACTATTGGGAGTAGCTCATCTGGTATTCCGTACGCCCTAGCTTGGTTGATAGCTATACGTTCTATGCCAGTTAGTAACTGCTCTCGGACTCTTTCCGAGTAGAACCGTGTTGTGAGTTTTAGCTCTACCTTTTCCGGGATAGCATTGACCTCGAATCCTCCATGAATTGATCCGATGTTTAAAGAAGCTACTTCAAGTGGCGATACTTCCCTGGTTATTAAAGTTTGTAGGGCAAGTACTATCTGGGCTGCCAATGGTACCGAATCCTTAGCGTCCTCTGGAAATGAACCGTGACCTGGTATTCCGCGGACAATTATTGTCGCAGTTTCTGCTCCGGTAGTCACATGGCCTTTTACCCAGGCAACTTTTCCGCTGGGAAAAGTGGGCAACAGGTGGTAGCCCACTATGTAATCCGGCCTCGGAATTTTAGATAAGAGACCATCTTCAATCATTCCTCGTGCGCCAACAAGGTTCTCGTCGGCCGGTTGGGCGATAAGAATCAGAGTACCTTCCCACTGTTCACGTATAGTACTCAGGAATCGGATGGCACCGATACTCGAAGCCATCATGGCGTCGTGTCCGCAGGAATGTGATACCGGGACTTCGGTGCCGTCCGCAGCAATCGTAGTAACCTCGCTTGCATAGGGAAGGTTTGTGTTTTCCTTTATAGGCAGCGCGTCCCTCACCGTACGAGTTGCTAGGACTGGCCCCTCTCCATTCTTAAGAATTCCGACTACACCATATCCCCCGATACGTGTTTGAACCGTGAATCCAGCCTTCTCCATCTCGGCGGCGAGACGAGCACTAGTTTCTCTTTCTTGATCGTGGAGCTCCGGGTTTTGGTGAATGTCGATGTAAATTGATTCTAGGTAAGAGTAGTCACGATCGATAGCTTGGTTGAGCACTTCGTTCGCGTACGTTTTGGTCGCACTTGATAGAGCGGTGCTAGAAATAACAATGCTTAAAAGAAATCTTGGGAGTAGTCTGGTGGTGGCGGTCATTTTTTATATCGCTCCTTGGCAGGTCGAATTACTTCACTTCGTGAATCCTTCCAGTTTCAACTTTGTATATAAAACCTCGTATATTTTCTTTGTGCGGGATAAATGGGCTTGATTGGATTCTCACTATGGATTGACGAACATCGTCTTCTAGATTGCTAAATGTTTCGATCGAAAACGAAGGCCTGATTCCAGTTTCTTCCTCAAGAGAATCTTTGAGACTCTGGTCAGTAAAGGTAAGCATTCCACATCCGGAATGATGCAGAACCATGATCTCTCTGGTTTGCAAGAGACGCTGTGAAATGATGAGCGACCGAATTACGTCGTCTGTTACGACGCCGCCCGCATTGCGGATAATATGGGCATCGCCTTCCTTTATTCCCAGCGCGGATCCCGTTTCTATCCTTGCATCCATGCACGTAACGATTGCCAGCCTCTTTCGGGGAGGCGTGGGAAGAGAGCCAGAAGAAAAGGCTTCTGCGTAGTTTTCGTTATTTTTTAAACAATCTTCAATTGAGTTCATATCTGGTGTGCCTATAGCTAAATTATCGATCTGATCTTAAGAAATGTGATGCAAGCATCGGCGAGTTTTTCAGGTTCTTCCATCATTATCAGGTGGCCCATTTCCTTCCCTACTTCCCCTTCGCCGAGGCCTTCAGGAATTAAGGCTAGTGTGTCCGAAACTGCTTGGTCTGAAATATGATAGTCGCCTTCGCCCTTAAATAAAAAGAGTGGGCATTTCACTTTCTTTAAGTCTTCTCGAACATCGTGATCATTCCAAGCTTCCATATCTCCAACCATAGTGCCTTGATAGGTGCAGCGGTGTTGCCATTTAGATTCGATCACTTTCTCCTCGTCGCAAGGGTAATACATTGCGGAAGTAGAAACTAAATCTACCATTGCTTGAAAGCCTGGGTACGTATGAGAATCTCTGTATTCAGATAAAAAATTGAGGGATCCTGATGTTGACGCTGCACATTCAAAGGCCATTCCAGCACGGATTTCGGTTGGATAGTGACATGCCAACTGCATCGTCATATCACCACCAATGCCACTCCCACAAACAATAGGAGCTTGGTCTGGACACACGGCCTTAATGAAATCCATAACCCAATCGGCATAGTCCCTGATTTTGCTAAAGGGTGTCCAGTTTACGGGGTAGGATCTGGAGTGCCCTGGCAAATCTGGTGCGATTACTCTTAATCCCTGGTCAGCCATTAAAGGTAAAAAGTGTCGCCACTGAAGAGAACACGCGCCACCCATGTGGATGCAGACGAGGGGGATGCCCTCTCCACACTCGTCATAGAAAGCCCTGGAGTTTTGAACGGATACGTAATGACCGGTAATTTCGCGGCTCATTGATTACCTCCTAAGATGTTATGTCGTGATTTCACGAATCTTATTTACAAGTATAAAAGTAGACTCGTACATGCGGTTGGCCTGGAGCATATTTCCATCAACAGATATACGTCCTGAATTTAGGAGCGCAGCGCCGACATTTTTCGGGGCAGCTGTCTTTCGGAGTTCGGCCCAGACTTCGTGATCTCCCGAAATCATATAATCCCAACCTAAGGGGTTAGCAAGAGGATGATACTCCATTACATCTATTACCTCGCCCCCGTAGAGTTTAAGCCAGTATTGTTGTTCTCCAATACCGAGGAGTACTTTTACGTCCGACCATTTGGTTACCCTGTTAAAATCGGTATCTTTGTTTAAGGCTTCTTGGAGGGATTCAATAAACAGAAGACTTGGGAATTCCATCGGTTTTCTTTCCTTGAGAGTATGTGTTTGCAAAACTCTAATTTGAGTAAAACTATAGGTGCTAGTGTAGACCTTGCGATCGCCGAGCTACAATGGTGAACACGGCTTTTTTGCACGGCGCTCTGGAAAACGTGAACCATGGCCTCTCGAATTCGTAAAATTCATATTTATCATCGCAAACCGGAACGGTTTGTAACTGCTATTGAAAAAAAACTTCCGGACCGAAAAATAGCTACTTGGACGAATCGAGAGGCTTTTTTGGCTGGAATTGAAGAGGTTGAGGCCCTACTAGCCTTTCGGCCCCCGAGAGGAGAGTGGGAAAGAGCCGTAAGGCTCCGTTTGCTTCAGACTACCGGTGCGGGTGTCGATGCGGTTCTTCCAGCTCCAGACCTTCCTTCTGGCGTTAGAGTGGCGAATGCGAGAGGTATCCATGGGGAATACATGGCCGAATTTGCTTTGGCAATGATTCTTGCCTTTGAAAAAAGGATACCTACTTGGTTTGAGGAAAAAGAGAAACACCACTGGAAATATCATAGTCTCGGAATGTTACGAGATAAGAGAGTGTCAATCCTGGGGATTGGTTCTATAGGAAGAGAGATAGCTCGGGTTTCGCGCGCCATGAACATGATTGGCTCCGGTACGCGAAGGAAAGGGGGAGCGCTTCAAAACGTTAACTTAGTTGTGACACCAGATAAAACGAAAGAAATAGTTTGCGATGCGGACTTTGTAATTGTTCTTTTGCCTCTTACACCTGAAACCCGTGGCTTTGTAAATGACGAAATTCTGGAGGTAATGCCTAAAAAAGCAGTGTTAATCAATCTGGCTAGAGGAGGGATAGTCGATGAAAGTGCGCTTATTAAAAGGTTAGAAAAAGGATTGTTACGTGGAGCCGCAATAGATGTGTTTTCTCAAGAACCGCTGCCTCCAAATGATCCGATTTGGGATGCCCCAAATACAATTGTGACCCCGCACCTTTCGGGTTGGTTCCCAGGGTATGAGGATCGTTTGGCGGACATCTTTGCATATAATTTGTTGGCACTTGAAGGTGGGAATTCTCTTCGAAATGAAGTGAATCGTACACTCGGGTATTAGAGAGGATTAAAATATGGATCGTCCACTTTGTTTGATTGTAGGTGCAGGTGAAGGTTTAGGTTGTTCGCTAGCTAAAAAGTTTAGTCTCATGGGGTTTGCGTTGGGTCTCGTTTCAAGGTCTGAAAGCGGGAGTAGGGCTGCGCTCAAGGTGTCTCGTGAGGTTGCTGGAGAAGAGTATGCCGAGTTTTTTAAGGCTGATGCTTCAGATCCGCCTTCTATTGAATCGGCCTGCTTAGAAGCAGAAAAAAGGTTTGGCAATCCAGAAGTTCTTCTTTACAACGTTAGTGGGTATTACGCTCGAAAATCTCCGTTAGAACTGGATTATAGTGAGCTAGAACTAAATTATCGGGAAGAAGTTTTGGGTGCCTTTGCCGCAGCTAAAGCGATCATTCCGGGCATGATTTTACGGCAGGCAGGGACCGTGATTTACTCGAGCGCAACCGCTGCATTTCGCGGTTCGAGTACGAATCCACTTTACTCTCTTGGAAAATTTGGTCTTCGCTCGCTTAGCCAAAGTCTCGCGAAAGCTTATAGCAAGGAAGGCGTACATGTGGCACATGTACGCTTGGATTGCGTTCTCGATACTCCCAGTATAAAGAAAAGCTATCCGGATTTTGATCGAGAAAAAATGTCCAGTACGGATGATGTTGCCGAAACTTACTGGTGGATTCACCAACAACCTCGATCGGCTTGGAGCAATGAAATCGAGTTGAGGCCTTTTACGGAAGAATGGACGTTCTAATGGCTAAAGGCTTTCAGGGGTCGGGACCCAGGCAAGGCCACGTACCTCCCCGAACTCCCGCTCTAATTTTTCCCAAATGTTTCCACCGTCTTTGCTTATATAGATGTACCCGTACAAAGTATTGGCAACAATAAAATTTGGATCTGAGGGATGAACTGCGAGCCAGTAAATAGTTGAATTCGGTGGAGGTGAAAGTTCAGCACTGTTCCAGCTTTTCCCTTCGTCGATTGAAATGCGGATAGCGCCAGTTTTTCCCGGAATGGTATTTCCGTTCGCTATCAGGGTCACCTTTTTGTCGTTTGCTTTCAGTGCGATGCCCCGACAGTAAGAGATTCCTTTGTTTCCGAAAAATTTAGGAAATTCTTGCAATCTCCATGTTTCCCCCTCATCTGTGCTGGTCCAGAGTCCATCGGGAGTCGTGGCAAGTACTCTAGTGGGTTCACCCAGTGCTACCTCCACGCAGTGAATATCGTCGTTTAATGGACTGTCCCCTCTTTTAGGAGTCTGTTCCCAGGTGTTTCCGCCATCTTTGGTTTTGTACACACCATCGATTTCGACTCCGACCCACAGTGTTTGATCGTCTCGTGGGTCGAAAACGATGCTTGTTACCTTAGGAGCCCCGGCAAAGCATTCCTTGGCGGGGTTTAAGGGAAGCTCTTCCCAATTCTT
>CAYOGP010000026.1:9688-13375 GCA_964403555.1 uncultured Spirochaetales bacterium
TTGTGCCGACTAAAATGGTATCGGGGTCGTTTGGGTGAATTGCTAGAGACCAAATGTGTGTTCCGTAGAAAGGGGAGTCGACCAGCCCCCAGGACTGACCAGAATCCTCGCTTCGGTACAAACCGGCATCCGAACCGGCTAGTAGGATCGACGGATTGGAGGGAGCCGATACGATATGGCGCACCAATATTTCTCCTGGCTCGGCATCAAACGGAAGATCCATTTTTGCTTGTCTCCAGTGTGTACCACTATCAGAGCTGTACCAAACCCCACTGCCAACTGTGCCTACGCAAATCGTATGGTCATTCATATCGCGATTCCTATCGAAACGTTTTGTAAAATTTAAGCAGCATAAATATCGTGTCCCGAACTGGGTATCTAAACGATTAGAAGCATAACTCCAATTAAGATGCCCGCCATTCCAAGGAGCTCTAGCGAGGTGATTCGCTCCCCGAAATATCGTACCGAAATTAGACAGGTGAAGATTACTTCTATCTGGCCTACCGCTTTGACATAAGAAGCGTTCTGGATAGCCATTGCAGTAAACCAACAAATTGAACCTAGGCCGGAAGTTATCCCTACGAATCCACAAGGACGCCAGAGGCGTCGCATTAAGCTAAAATCAGATCTCCGAAAGAATAAAAGAATAAGACCTAAAACGATAGTCTGACTAGCCGTGACTATGAAAATCGTCCACGCGCTTCGAAAAATAATCGGCCCTTCTATCGAAAGGGTCGCTTCTCTTAAGAACAAGTAGGACAAGCAAAATAAAAACCCTGAAGATAACCCTAGGATTATTGACTTCTGAGTAACTTCCTTCGACGCTTGGAAGGGATTTTCTGTCACTGATTTTATCTTTGCGGTCGACATCGAAACTACGCCTAAGCCGGTTAGAGTTATTGCTACCCAACCGAGGAGAGTAATGGATTCGGAGAAAAAAAGAGATCCTATTACCGCTGCTTGGACTAAATCTGTTTTAGCGAGCATTGTTCCAACTGCAAAGTTTCTCAGAGTGAAGAGCTTAATCAAAAAGTACGTGGCAATGACTTGACTCGCTCCAGTAGACAACGAATAAAGAATGTAAGTCTTCGTGAATTCCGGGAGAACTTGTCCACTAATTGTTATCGCTAGAAGAAGAAAGCAGCTTATCAATGGAAGTCCAAAAAGGGATCGGACATAGGTGGTAGACCAAGTAGAGAGCTCCGAATTCAAGGACTTTTGCGCGGCTGTTCTGACAGCCTGCATGATTCCTCCAAACATGCTAATTGGAATCCAGATTAAATCCATAGGGCCCTCATTGCTTTTAAATTTCTTTCGAATTCCAAACTATTTGTTTTTGCGTCTTTCGCTAGCTAAAAAGTCGTTACAAGCAAAATCTCTACTGGGAAGTCTGCCAACTAGGATCTAAGAGGTAAAGTTCAATATGCTTATTGTCGAAGGTTTACGTATTTTGATCCAAAACTTGGAACCTTTTCGGAACGGAAGGACCAACAAATGACAACTCCAAGAAATTTTCTTCACATGTTGAAGACGCTTCTTCGTGCTATTAGGATGCGTCCACTGGATGGGGATCTAAATCTATCTCTAGGAAAACTAATTGCGAGTAATGCAAAGTCTTTTCCCGATAGAGAGTTTTTGCGGTTTGAAGGCACACGAACAACCTGGGGTGAATTCAATAACCTGGCAAATCAATACGCCAAAGAATTGCGGAGGAATGGTATTAAGTATGGTGACTGTGTTGCGGTCCTTATGGAAAACAGCGAGGCATTTTTAGCCGCTATCGTTGGTATAAGTAAGTTAGGAGCAATCGCTGGTTTAATAAATGTTAACCATCGAAAATCCGTACTCGCTCATTCGATTGCATTGATTTCCCCTAAGATGATTTTGATCGATGATGCGTGTGGCAGCGCTTACCTTGAGATTCGTGATAATTCACGAATTCAAAAGATAGAAGTAATGCGTATTTCTAAGAAAACCTCTCAGAATGCATCTGAATGGGAGTCGGTATTTTATGCATCAAAAAATCGAGAAAAAAGTTCGAATCCGAAGGAAACTGAAAGTGTAAAGCTAAAGGATTCGTGTTTCTACTTGTTCACTTCGGGAACTACCGCACTTCCGAAAGCCGCGGTAGTGAGCAATGAGAGGTTATTTCGAGCTATGCAAGGGTACGGAAGAGTTTGCTTAGACCTAAAGGGGAGCGACAGACTCTATAACTGTCTTCCTCTCTATCACGCTACGGGTTTAATCGTTGGTTTTGGGAGTGTGGCTTACGCTGGTGCCCAGATGTTTTTGCGGAAAAAATTTTCGTCTACCGCATTTTTGCGTGAAGCTCGGGAAGAGGAGACTAATATATTTATCTATGTAGGTGAACTTTGTCGTTACCTAATATCCGGAAGTGAAGATGAAGAAGAGTCAAAGAATCCGATACTCAAGGCTATCGGAAATGGGTTGCGGCCTGACATTTGGTTGGATTTCAAAAGTAGGCTGGGCATTCCGGAAGTCTATGAACTCTATGGAGCGTCCGAAGGTAACGCAGGATTTGTGAATGCTTTTAACAAAGACGAAACTATTGGTTTTGGTATAACACCTCACTTGTTAGTCCAGGCCGACGATGAAACCGGTGAGAGTATTCGAAGTAAAGATGGAACCTGTAAAGTAGTTAAATCGGGGGAAGTTGGTCTACTACTCACTGAAATTTCTGAGAGCGCACGGTTCGATGGATACACAGATTCTGCTGAATCGGATAAGAAGTTGATTAGGGACGTTATGATCAAAGGTGACGTTTATTTCAATACCGGGGACCTGATGCGTCAGGTCGATGTGGGTTTTGCCTTTTGGAAGCCCCATTATCAATTCGTGGACAGGACTGGTGATACATTTCGGTGGAAGGGAGAGAATTGTTCAACGAGTGAAATCGAAGCTATTTTGAACCGTTTAGAGGGAATAGCATCCGCAAATGTATATGGGGTTTTAGTCCCGGGAACTGAGGGGCGTGCTGGGATGGCTGCGGTGACTTTATCGACTGATCGTCTCGTTTTTGACAAAAATACTTGGAATCGATTTTATGAAGAACTCTCTAGGGAACTTCCGCCGTATGCCATTCCTCTCTTCATCCGCATTTTAAAAAGACAACCACAGACAAGTACGTTCAAATTGCAAAAGAATGAGTTGCGGGAAGAGGCTTATCATTCGGACCGTAGCCATGGAGATCTAATGTTTGTGCTGAAACCGGGTGCGTCACGTTATACGCCTCTGGGCCCTGAATTTTACAAATTGATTCAAGGTGGGAAGGGAGGTTTTTAGTTAGCTTGAAGAGAAGGTTTGAGTTGGTGAATTATGAGGGCAGTTAGCTGGGCTGTCGCATTCGGCATAGATCTCATGACGATGTCTAAGGATCGTCATGCCACGATCTATAGCTACCTGGTTCTGTCGAGCTTCTATTTCATCGTCTTCGAATTCGAAAATATTTCCACAAACAGTGCATATCAGGTGGTCGTGGTGAGTGCCAAACTTTGCGACTTCAAACCGAGCCTGGCCATCAGTGAAATGTCGCTCTTCGGCAACGCCCGATTCAACGAGTAGGCGGAGCGTTCGATAGACAGTGGTAAGTCCTATGTTGGACTCATGAATCTTCACTAGGTCGGCTAATTCCTGAACTGTCAGGTGACCAGAGATTCCCAGAAAGAC
>CAYOGP010000027.1:0-13191 GCA_964403555.1 uncultured Spirochaetales bacterium
GCGTATGCCAGCTGAACCTCACACCGGCCGGCCAGCTTCGCCCTTACGATATTCTTCGCGACATGACGAGCGGCATATGCCGCGCTTCGATCGACTTTGGAAGGGTCTTTTCCCGAGAACGCCCCTCCACCGTGCCTTCCCATGCCGCCATAGGTGTCGACGATAATCTTACGCCCAGTCAAACCCGCGTCACCCATAGGACCACCTACAACAAAACGACCGGTTGGATTTATATGAAAAATAGTATCATCGTCGACCAATTCGCCCGGCAAGGTAGGAAGGACGATTTGTTCGATGATCTCTCGCCTCAGCGTATCATAGGAAACATCGGGGCTGTGCTGTGTTGAGAGGACAACAGCCGATACCTTCACTGGCGTATCTCCCTCGTACTCCACGGTAACCTGCGATTTCGCATCAGGCCTAAGAAATTCAAGAACGCCTGACTCAAAAGCTGAACGGTGAGCCTCCATGAGCTTGTGTGAAAGGCGAATCGGTGCCGGCATAAGCTCTTCCGTTTCATCACATGCGTAACCAAACATCATGCCCTGGTCACCTGCGCCCTGCTCTTTGTGGAGCCCCTCTCCCTCACTTACACCCTGAGATATGTCTGGAGATTGCTTTCCTAAAGCAACGGTGACCGCACAAGTGGCAGCATCGAAGCCCATATCAGAACCGGTATAGCCAATATCGTGGACCGCTTGTCTCACTACTGAGGGGATATCGACCTGGGCCTTAGTCGTAACCTCGCCCGCGACCAAAATTAGACCCGTTGTTGTAGCCGTCTCACAGGCCACCCTTGAATCTCGATCCTGGGCCAACATCGCGTCCAAGATGGCGTCAGAAACCTGATCACACATCTTGTCCGGGTGCCCCATCGATACTGACTCAGAAGTAAATAAACTCTTACTGGACATAGCTCCCCCTCAATATTTGCCTCCCAGAGTAAGACAAGGAGGAGAAAGGATCAAACTGACCACACCGAGGGAAAGCTAAACTGGCCTCGCCGACCCATCGATTAGTGACCATTACCGAGGCCTACCAGAAGCGCTCCAATCGCGTCTACAGCATTCTCCTCATCTGGTCCTTCGGCACGAACTCTTACAACAGAACCGGGACCTATGGCCAGAGAAAGCATGGATAGGACGCTACGTGCGCTAACCCATTCGTTCTGAGAAGCTATTTCCAAATTTGCCTCAAACTGGGCAGCGAGAGTCGCTACCTGCCCGGCAGGCCGAGCATGTAAACCGAATTCGTTTGTTACTGTGAACTCGCGTTCGGTCAAGACGAGCCCTCACTCCCAGGAAGGAGTTCGCTCGCTACGGAAATATTCCTCCTCCCGTAATCTTTCACAAAAACTGCCAATTCTTCTAAGGTCTTTTCCTCATCTAGAGTCGCCAGCTTAATTAACATCGGAAGGTTAAGCCCAGTGACAATCTCGATTCTGCCTGGATCATGAAACGAGAGACTGATGTTAGAGGGAGTACCCCCAAACATGTCCGTCAGGACCAATACGCCATCACCCACGTCACAACTGATCAGTTCTTCTTGGATTTTCATCTTTATTTCATCCAAGGAATCGCCAGGCTCGATACTAATAGAAGCGAACGCCGGAGCATCAGGAAGAATCAATCTCAGAGATTGCAAGAACTGTTCGCCTAATTGGTAATGAGCAACTATTAGCACCCCGACTGCCATCACTTCTCCGATCAAAACGAATGAGTAAACCGTCAACCAAGGTCGCCGACATCCCTATGAGCCACATTAACTTCCCGGCCTTCGCGCTTCAACAAATCCCTCACGCGATTTACGATGGCCACGGAACGATGCCGACCTCCAGTGCATCCGATTCCAATGGTCAGGTAGGCCTTTCCTTCTCGTTCGTACAATGGTAGCAAGAACCCCAGCATATCTTGCAATTTCTCCAGAAACTCGGCAGCAAGTTCATTTCTCAACACAAAATCGGTCACTGGTTGATCCTTCCCCGTAAGGGGGCGCAATTCGGGCTCATAGTGCGGATTGGGCAGAAAACGAACGTCAAAGAGGAGCTCGGCGGAAATTGGTACCGTCTTACGAAAGCCAAAAGAAATTAAATTAACTGTCGTGCCTCGTACTCCTTCAAAGACAAATTTAGTCACCGTTTCTTTTAACTGGTGAACATTTAGCCCGGAAGTATCGACCATGAAATCTGCTCTTTGAAACACTTCGTGAAGAATTTCCCTCTCTTTTTCAACCCCCTCTTCGACTGATCCGGTCGGCGATAGAGGATGTACCCTTCGAGTTTCTCGATAGCGATTAATTAGCTCGCCAGTTGTGCAATCGAGACAAATCAATTCTACTCGAGCTCCGGAAAGTTTTAGACGGTCGAGTAGAACAGGAAATTCTGCAATGAATAAATCTTCTCGTGCGTCTACAGCGAGCGCTATTTTGGCGAGAGGGGGTGTGGATTTACCGCAGAGATCTAAGAACTGCTCGACAAGTAAAGGTGGTAAATTGTCGACGCAATAGTATGAAAGATCTTCCAGTGCGGCCATCGCCGTACTTTTCCCTCCTCCAGATAGACCACTGACAAAGACTACGTGGGTCCCAAGCAAATTCATTGCACTAATGCCTTTGATCCAAATCGCCGACTCGACTTTCGAATAGAGACAGTCCCTCTTAAGCGATTGACATGATCTCTTACAGCAACCTCTATAAGAGTTGCCAAGCTAGCTACTGTTTTTCCTGAGAAAACAATTGTTGGAATAAAAATGCCAAAAAAATCCTTCTCTTTACGAGAAAAGCCAACTCTCTCAAATTCTCTTGGATCATCTCCTGGCTCTATGTGAAATGCGAGATCGATGAATGATTCGGCTAGACAACACCGCTCTCCGTAGAGGTCCGGTATAGACAGAATCCCGAGTCCTCGAATTTCAATAAGGCCTCGGATCGCCTCCGGTGCTTCACCTTTGAGACGACCATTATCAAGGCTCAGGCAGACCTGGTCATCTGATACAAAAGAATGACCACGTTCAATAAGCTCCAAAGTGGTTTCACTCTTCCCTACCCCACTCGCTCCACCTATAAGCACACCTGTATCATTAACCTGAACTAGACAACCGTGAAATCGATTAGACATTCTGCCCTCGACACTCTCGATACTTTAAAATTTCTCGTCTTCCTGCTCTATTGTTCCTAAGACCTTTTCTAGGCTGTCCGCCATGAGGAGGGACTTCCGGAAAGTCGAATCCCGAAAAAAACGAGAGATCCGCGCCAGAGCCTTCAAATGCTCTCCACCGGAATGTTCAGGAACGACCAGAAGGAAGAACAGTTTTGTCATCTCGCCGTCCATCGAATCGAAATTGACACCTTCACGACTTCTCGCAAACGAGGCCAAAAGCCCTGGAAGGCCTGGCAGTTTTCCATGAGGGATCGCTACCCCATCTCCAATCCCTGTACTCTGCAAGGTCTCTCGTTCGTGTAGAATTTTCCCTAATTCCTCGGGATCTATGGCAGGCTCCGCCTCAGCTAAGGCAGAGGACAATTCGTCCAAAACTCCACGCTTGTCAGTTGAAACGAGGTCCAGTACGACAGCGTCCCGTACAAGAATATCCATTATTTTCAAAATTGAACCCTCGGCGGTGTGGAGTCCAAGAAAGCTCTCCTGCTCACCTGATTCCCCTTCTTTGCGTAGACGATAAGATATTCATCGATTCGCGATACTTTGTCACCGTCCTACGGGCAATCTTGATGTCAAGTCCCTCCAATTCCTCCATTATTCTCTGGTCGGATAACGGACGAGCCGAATCTTCTTCTCCAATTATCTTCTTAATTCGCTCTTTAACACTCGTACTGGAAACCTCATTGCCCTCGCGATCGCTTACCCCCGAAATGAAGAAATATTTCAGAGAAAATACTCCGTGAGGTGTATCGACATATTTGCCCGCGGTAGCACGGCTCACGGTCGATTCTGCCATTCCAATGTCCATCGCGACATCTTGAAGCTTGAGTGGTCGCAATCCACCAATACCTTCATCGAAAAACTTCCTTTGATAGCTAATTATGCTCCACATCACCTTTCGGATCGTCTCTTGCCTTTGATTGAGCGAACTAATCAGCCACGATGCTGCAGAAACTTTTTCTTGAAGATATTTCTTCGTTTCTTTCGATAAGTCCTGTTTCCCACTCCTTAGAAGTCCAGAAAACTCTCTATTCACCCGAAGCCCCGGTATACCTTCTTCGTTAAGGAGAATCTCATACTCGTCATCCACTTCGAGTATCAATATTTCCGGAGTAATGTAGATCGAATCATCCGCTCCAAAGGGACGTCCAGGACACGGCTCGAGGAGCGAAAGGACTTGATAAGCGTCTTCTACTTCCACTAAGGAAACCTTCTCGTCCTTGGCGATCTTCTTAAAGTCTTTTCTCTTAAGATCGTCCAGATGTGAGTTTACTAAAGCCCTAACTAAAGCACTTGAATCGTTCCGCGAATCGAGCTGTAAATTCAAGCATTCACAAAGGTCTCTAGCTCCAACCCCCACCGGGTCACATTTCTGTACTACCGCCAGACCATCCTGCAGTTCTTGAACGGAACAACCTGACCGCTCTGCTAGCTCATCGAGGCTAATCGATAGCCATCCTTTTTCATCTAAGCTTCCTATTATCCACTGCGCTGCCCTCTTCACTTCCGTACGAACGTTCGCGACCTGAAGCTGCCAATTGATGTGTTCACCAAGGTCTTGAAAACCTTTTTCTACCTGTTCAGAGGCTAATCTTTCCTCACCGCTCCACGACCGATGAGAAGCGCCTCGAGGAGCCGCTGTAATAAAGTCTTCCCAACTTACACCTGCTGCATCACCTGACACCAGCTCTATGGAACCGGTTGCAACATCCTGGGGGGTCGTAACCGAGTTCGCGGGCTCTGAGGAAGACTCCTCCAAAGTATCGCCCCTCTCCTCCAATGCAGGATTTTCCTGAAGTTCCTGATTAACCCAATCGGCTATTTCAATTCGAGAAAGTTGGAGAAGTTCGATCGCCTGCTGCATACGAGGTGTCATCGCAAGCTTCTGTGTCTGTTTCAGTGATTGCTTGAGTTCCATCACCAGTCTTTATTCAAGCCGAAAGTTTTCACCGAGGTAAATTTCTCTTATAATTGGATCAGAGGTAATTTGTTCCGGGCTTCCCTCTCTCAAAATACTTCCATCCTTAATTACATACGCTCGGTCACAAATCGCTAGAGCCTCTCGTACTTTATGTTCGGTTATTACTATTCCTATCCCACGATTCTTTAGTTGGTCGACAATTTTTTGAATATCAATCACTGCAATCGGGTCAATTCCAGTAAATGGCTCGTCTAAAAGTAAGTACTTTGGGTCAAGGACTAGCGCCCTGGTTATCTCCACCCTCCGCCGCTCGCCCCCAGAAAGTGACTCCGCAGATTGGCTTGCCTTACTTTCTAAGCCGAGTTCGGCCAATAAAGTCTCCAAACGTTCCCTACGTATTCTTTGATTAGGCTCGACTGTTTCCAAAATTGCCTGAACATTCTGAGAGACACTCAGTTTTCGAAAAACTGACGCCTCTTGAGGCAGATACACTATGCCGCTCCTTGCTCTTTTAAACATCGGAAGATTCGTCACATCTCGACCGTCCAACCTAACGGTTCCTGTGGTTGGCTTAAGCCCCCCCACAATCATGTTAAAACTAGTCGTCTTTCCGGCCCCGTTTGGCCCAAGCAATCCCACAACCTCCCCTGGTAGTACCTTCATGTCAAGATTCTCTACCACGAAGCGATCGCCAAATTTTTTGCCCAAGCCATGAGTAGATAAAGAAGCCAGAGCTGTAGAAGTCATGAAGCTTCACCGCAATTTGAATCTTCGCGGTTCATCTGGACTTGAACATTCCCACGTGCGGAAAATTTCTCCGTCTTCGTGTTGAAGCGTATTTCGTCTGCCGTGATTCGATCACAGCCCTCGTCAATTCGAGCGTGCTCGCGGCAAATCATAACATTTTCGGCCTGCCTAAAAGTAGCCTCCTCACACCTCGCTACTCTGCCTTCCGAGCGAATCACGACCTGCCCTTTCGCTTTCATGTTGTCCGGTTGGGAACTACCTGGAGGATAAAACGCTTCGGCACTTTCACTAGTAAGAGTCATGCCCCCTTGAATTACACGCACATTACCTTTGAAGACCAACGTTCGACCTTTATCGTCTTCTATCGCCTCCAGTTCACGAGATTTTATAGAAACAGGATCATCGCTGTCCTCCGAAAGCAGAGAAGGTGCTTCACGGCTCCCATTAGAAGCAACCGTTTTTAGGCTATTAGGAATCTGCTCCATAACTCGACTTGCCAGGGCATCCACGGACCCAACAAGATCTTCCTCCGCGGGAGTCTCGACGAAGAAGGGCGTTCCAATTCGTTGCCCTGTAACTCCTGACCGCACCTCTCCATCAAGGCTAAGTCGATTGCCTAGCTTCGCAGCGCGCCCCAAAACCAACAAGTCGACGCCTGACTCCTTAGCAGCCCGCTCCACTTCCTTCGCATCAACCTCATTTTTCCCAAGTGATTCAAAATTAGAGAGTAATCGGACGTCTTTTAAGCCAGACGTTGTTAACCGTTGAACTAGTCTTTCTGCTACTCCGGAAGCGGCGTTACCTACTCCTGAGCTCGCAACAAATGGGACCACTCCGACCACAATGCCTTCTTCCTGGCCTTCAACGGGGGTACCTAAAGCTAGAAAACAGATTGTAAAAGTAACGACTTGCCGCCAAGAAAATTTGCCTATTGTCACCTGATCTGCTCCAAGCTTGCGCCCCCTAGCAGTCGGAAGCTGCCCTTGCGGACGTCATAAATGAATCCCTTACGTCCACGATAGGACATTTTCCCCTCCAATATTTCTACGGGCAAATCAGACGAAATGACGGCCTCCTCCTGATCGTATTGCATAACTTCTGTAGAGAGAAGTCGACCATCAGGCATTTTCCCGAGCACATTTCCACGGGCTATGAACAATGACTCCCCGAAATCCACCAAACCTTTTTCCGACGTGAGTTCGAATCCCTGAACTCCCTTATCATCGCGTATTTTTGCGTCAACTTGAGTCAAAACCGCCTTCTGCTCGTCAGGGTTATAACGAGCAAACTTTGCTGTTAAAACGAGTCCATTAATCGCATCCTCACTTTCAATATAGGTCATAGGAGAGAGCTCGAAATACTCGTCCGCGCTGGCGCCACCAACGTCCAGACAAAGCAGACAGTAGGAAGCCAAGCCCAATTTCACGATGTAACTGCGTAACTTTTTAAGCATACAAGCCCTTACAGATAGGATACCGATACCAGCAGAAAGTAGACAAGAACCCCCTCGACACATTCGAATAAAAAGCTCAGACGACCAGAATACTCCCTTGTTTATGAATCAGAACGCGAGAGACATGTTGGTGAATCCCTCTTCCTCCGTCACTTCCCTTACTATGTAGGGCTCCAACCATTTTGGACCCTCAATATGGGCGTCTAACGATGCGAATTCGATCTCCGCTAAATACAAGTCCCTATCAAGGAATTCGTCTAGCTCCCACGTATATTGACCTTCAGAAATTGGATATCGCTTCTTACGAACCCTGGATCCTTCAGTGAGTGGCCACAGACGAAAAAATCGTTCTCTCGAAAGATCCTTCTCGAACTCTAATCGCCGCAAACCTTTCCCCCATTTTACCGTTTGAGTAAAATATTCTTCGTCGCCTCGAACAGTTCGCCTAAGTCTTCTCCTTCCTATCTTTCCAGGCAGCCACCCTTGTTCAATAGTACTTCCACTTAAACCGAAAGCATTAGGGGGCAAGCTCTTTAAGAGGTACTTCCGCTCGATTTCGACATGGGCCCCCAGAAATCTTTGAAGACTGAAATCAGCAGCCTTAAAACTCTTAAATAAACTCATTGAAAGTCACCCCTAAGCATTTAATATATAAGGGTTTTATCTACCTTCTCGTGGTAACCTTATTTCTTCGACTAGCTCTTGAACTGACCGGGGAGGTGCAGGTGTTACTAGGCTTACTAGGCCTGCAATCGAAAAATTCAAGACCATTCCAACCGCTCCAATCCCTTGAGGACTTATGCCCAAAAACCATTCATCGGGACCTGCTGTGGGCTCAAGAAAACGAAAGTAAATGATATACGCAGTTGTAAAAAGGATCCCCACTAGCATCCCAGAAATGGCGCCTTCTTTGGTCACCCTTTTACTAAAAATCCCCAAAACCAGGACAGGGAAGAAGCTTGAAGCTGCCAACCCAAAAGCAAAAGCGACTACTTCTGCAACATAGGCTGGAGGATAAATCCCAAGCAAACCCGCTACTAAAACCGCCGCTCCTGCTGCAATCCGGGCAGTACGGAGTTCACGTTTCTCCGACATCTTAGGCGCAAACATTTTCTTACCCAAATCATGCGATACCGCAGACGCAATCACCAACAAGAGTCCCGCAGCAGTAGATAACGCTGCTGCAAGTCCACCTGCCGCGACAAGAGCTACTACCCATGCCGGGAGGTTTGCAATTTCGGGGTTCGCAAGCACCATAATGTCGCGATCGACTTTGAGTTCATTACTCGAAGCTTCGCCCTCATAGTCTATAAAGCCATCTGAGTTCTTATCTTCGAATTGGACCAGCCCCGTAACCTCCCACGACTTAAACCATTCCGGAGCTTTTTCATAAGCCACGCCATTGAGGGATTGAATCAAATTCACTCGGGCGAACCCGGCAACGGCCGGAGCAGTCGTGTATAGCAATGCAATAAACAGCAGCGCCCAAACTGCACTCCATCTCGCGGCCCTCGCGGTTTTTACCGTATAAAACCGAATCAAAACGTGAGGCAGGCCTGCAGTCCCAACCATCAATGCCAAAGTAATTGCAAAAACGTCGACAATACCCCGCTTACCGGGCACGTAAGCTGCCGTATACGCAGGCAGCCCAAGCTCCCTATGCAAGTGATCGAGAGTCTCTAGAAGGAATTGTCCCGCGTTTGCTCCTTCCTGAATCGTCCCACCAAAGCCAATCTGCGGAATAGGGTTGCCCGTCATTTTCCAAGAAATTGCAGCGGCGGGTATTAAATAAGCAACAATCAGAACTACATACTGAGCTACCTGGGTATACGTAATTCCACGCATTCCACCGAAGGTTGCATACAAAAACACTAGGCTCATTCCAATCACGACACCAACGTCGACGGGAACTTCGAGAAAGCGTGAAAAGACAACCCCTACCCCTCGCATCTGTCCCGCTACGTACGTAAACGAAATGAAAATCGTGCAGAAGGCAGCCACCAGGCGAGCCGTTTGAGAATAGTAACGATCACCAATAAATTCTGAGGTAGTGAATTTTCCGTATTTCCTTAAATAGGGAGCTAATAAAAAAGCAAGCAATACGAAGCCGCCAGTCCAACCCATGAGATACATGGCGCCAGTCCAACCCATAAACGAAATCAACCCCGCAAGCGAAATGAACGAGGCGGCACTCATCCAATCGGCACCAGTAGCCATCCCGTTTGCAAATGCAGGCACTCCTTGACCTGCCACATAAAAACCGCTTGTCGACTTAGCCCGACTAAAAAAAGCAATTAATATGTAAATGACAAAAGTGATGCCTACTAGGCTATAGGTCCAGGCCTGAACACTCACCGTTTCCACCTTCCCACAAAGATCTCATCAGCAACTATTTATCTACACCGTAAATTTTATCCAGCCGATCCATCCAAAAAGCGTAGACGAGAACCAAAACGACGAAGACATACATCGCACCTTGATGTCCTACCCAAAAGCCAAAAGGGAACCCACCCATTTGAAAAGAATTAAGCTCTTCAACCCAAATAAGCCCAAAGCCGTAGGCTATCACCGCCCAAATACTAAGAAGAGTCGTCATCACTCTTATATTTGCTCGCCAATAAGCTCGATTTTTCTTTTCGGACAGGTTTTCGTCCGAATCTTTAACAGGCGTTGACACTTATATTTCCTCCTTTGACAAGCAAGCAACACTTTTCACTCAAGCTGCAGTTACTATCTTCGAGTTAAGAAAACCGCTCCGTTCAATAGCGATCTGCGCCTACTCGCTAATACTGTGCTCTTTTAAGCCTCTCAATTCTCTCTTCAAGAGGAGGATGCGTTGAAAACATGCGCGCAATTGTTTTCTTTCCAGTTGCGGAAATCCCAAGTGCTGCCATATCTTTAGGAAGAGATTCTCCTCCTACTCCTGACTTCAACCTTTCAAGTGCACCGATCATACTTGAAGCACCCGCCAACTTCGCACCGCCGATATCGGCACGAAACTCCCTGCGCCTCGAAAACCAGAAAACGACCGTGCTCGCCAAAATTCCGAAAACTATCTGAGCAATGATCGAAGTAATCCAATAGGCAGGTCCGTACCCTCTCTCGGTCTTAAATACAATCCGATCCACGAAATGACCAATAATTCTGCTCAAGAAAATTACAAAAGTATTCACAACCCCTTGAATCAGAGTGAGCGTTATCATGTCCCCATTCGCTACATGACTTATCTCATGACCTAAGACCGCTTCAACCTCATCTCGTTTCATTTTCGATAAAAGGCCCGTGCTCACAGCTACAAGCGCATTATTCCGCTTTGCTCCGGTTGCAAAGGCGTTTGGCGTCTGAGAATCAAAAATTGCGACCTCAGGCATACCGATTCCAGCTGCTTTTGCCTGCTGACGAACGGTTTCGAGCAACCAACCTTCCACCTCTCCCCGTGGCTCAGTAATTTTGCGTGCCCTGGTACTTCGAAGAGCCATCCATTTCGACAACATAAGTGACACAAAAGAGCCAGCCATCCCAAAAACTGCCGACAAAACGAGAAGATTGCCTAAATCCATATCGACACCGTTCTCTTTTAAAACAGAGTCGACACCCAAGATCCCAAGAGCAATATACGCCACAACTAATACAGCGAGATTTGTAAGAACAAAAAGAGCAATCCGCATCATCGAGGTTACCTCCAATTTATTGCTTAAGATATGATGCTAGTCAGGAAAACAATGTTCCCTATAGACCATGACCCGTCACATCAAGCCAACACGCTAAGAAGTCGAGATTTCTCCACTAACGATAAGATCTTTTTGAGATCTCTTCCAGCATCACTTCCGTGGCTCCGCCGCCAATTGGTAAAATTCGAGCATCTCTAGCCATACGCTCGATTGTTGCCTCCTGCATGTACCCAAGTCCTCCATGAAACTGGAGACAGTCATACATGACTTCGTTTACCAATTCACACGAGACCGCCTTTAGGCCAGAAACCTCCCGCGTGGCGTCCACTCCTTGCTCCATCAACCAACCGCAGTAGTAAAGAAATTGACGTGACGCATCTAAACGAGCTTGTAGCATTGCAAGGCGCTGTCTAATTACTTGCTTGTCAAATAAAACACCTCCAAAAGCCTTTCTCGTCTGCGTCCAATCGTAAGTTATATCCAAGGCTTTTTGAGAGGCGCCCACAGCCATACCCGAGAGAACGAGCCGTTCATTTTGAAAATTCTTCATAATTTCATAGAAGCCTCTATGAGGAGTTCCAAGGAGGTCAGCATCCTCGACAAAGCAATCCGAAAGTAGAAGTTCGGCTGTATCTGATGACCTCCAACCATGTTTCTTCAAAGCACGGGAAACCGACAAGCCTGGGTTATCACTTTTCACCAAAAACATGGAGAGACCTCGAGGATTATCTCCGTCCGTCCTTGCAGCAACAATCAAAAGATCAGCGTGAACTCCATTGGTGATGTAGGTCTTCGATCCATTTAAGACGTAACCTCCATCGATCTTTTTTGCCGTACTCTGAATACCAGCAACGTCAGAACCTGCAGCAGGCTCAGTTACCGCGATCGCCGTGATGCAGTCCCCTGAAACTATGGGCCCCATAAATCTTTCTAATTGGTCATCATTTCCAGAGTGTATTAAATGCGGGGAGGCCATATCAGTATGAACTAAAACTGTCACCTCGAAACCTGCATAGGTCGAGGCCCCTAGACTCTCAGCAAAAACCGCGGAGGAAAGTGGACCTAAACCTAGCCCACCAAATTTCTCAGGGTGACGGAGCCCCAAAAAACCAAGTGTACCCATCTGCTGTAGAACCTCTCGAGGAACATGACCTTGCTCCTCCCAAATATCGCCTTGCGGAACAATTTCATTCACAACAAAGCGGTTGAACTCTGTGCGAAGAGCCTCAAGGTCGTCGTTAATATAAAGATTGTCGGCCACCTTCTATATCCTCCCTAAGAATCGTTATCAGCAAAACTCACAAGAACTTGTCCACCTTCAACTGGCATACCAGCTTCGCAAAACAATTCTTTTACTACTCCATCACCTCTCGCTACTAAATTATGCATCATCTTCATTGCCTCAATCACAAGCACCGTGTTTCCCGCGCTAACTTCCTGACCAGGAACAACACAAACCTCAGATATTAGGCCGGGGAACGGAGCAATAATTTGCGTCGCCGTGTCGCTCGAAGCTCCTTCCTTTGAAGTAAACACGTTCTCCCTGAAAACTACGCGGAATTCAGCTCTACAACCACAACCAACAACATGAATACGATCCTTCCATCTTGTTACCTCATACAAATGACTAACACGGCCATCCTGAACCGACAAAACCTTATCAGAAACCCAATAGGCTTCGAGCCTTCGTTCTCTACCATTGACACTAACAATGGCCGAGTCAGTTACAGTTACTTTTTGAATACCCGAATAATCCTCCAAGTACCACTGAACGCGTTCAGGATGACCTGCCGAACTGAGAAGTCGCCAGTTACCTAAACGTTTCCATGGCGACCGACCTAATAGCATCTTCTTACCAGGCAGACTTAAAGCAAGCGCTGAGATATCACGAGCGAGATCTTGATCTGAATGACCCAAGAGCTCGCTTCCTTGCTCCTCAATAAACCGAGTCGTGAACCCAGCTTTTTGAAATTGAGGAGACGAAATAACTGCTTGCAGAAAAGACAAATTATTAGAAATACCTGCAACAGTCATTTTCGAAAGTGCCTCGGTTAATTTCGCACAAGCGTGGGCTCTCGTGTCACCCAGAGATATGACTTTGGCCAGAAGAGAATCATACTGCCGAGGTACAATCGATCCGGACCTGATACCCGTGTCGCAACGTGTACCGTTCCGGGGAGAAACAAATTCCCAAACACTCCCAGACTGAGGAGAAAAATCATCGCGCGGATCTTCCGCATTC
>CAYOGP010000028.1:0-12942 GCA_964403555.1 uncultured Spirochaetales bacterium
TTGGTTGCCGATATAGAGGGGAATATATACGTCGCGTTGCGGGCCGAAAACCGACCCGGAATCGGGGTCTTTAATCCTGAGGGAAAAGAGCTCGCTTTCATTCCGACGGGAAATGAATTGCCGACCAACGTTGGGTTTGGTCGAGGTGAAGAGAGAAAAGTGCTCTATGTAACTTCTGGAAAGAGCCTATACAAAATTCGGATGGCTGTTGACGGATATCAACTTCCGGAGGCAGCGCAGAGAGATTAATCTGCTCTCTAACCTATTAGAATCCGATGTGTCATATGAACACAAAGTAGGCCTTACGTCTGGATTACCTGATTTCAGTGACCTATCGAAAATTAGGTATGACTTCTTTAGCCATGAGGTCGACATGTTCGTCCGCCCAAGATGGAGGAAGGCCAGGTGGAACCGCCCAGCCGTAAAACCTAGAAATTCCAGTCTCAGCCGCATAGTCTTCTATTTTTTGACAGGCCTCTTCAGGTGTTACGATGTGACAGGTCTGAGCTTCCAACTCTTCTCGCGAAGATACCGGATCGAAAAATTGCATTCCTGCATCCGAGAACCACTTTGCGTAACAGTTTAGTTGGTATGTAAAGTGTTTCTCTGCTTCCTTCCATCTAGCTTCCGGATCTCTCGAAACTTGAAGCCACATGTATCCCGCAGCAATTTCGTGTTTTTGAGGATCTTTGCCATTTTTTTCAAGTTCTTGACGATATAGATCAGCGAACGGACCTATTGGGCCTATTGCAATATAAGCGTCTCCTAAGCGGGCGGCGCGACGGACGGCAGGTTCACTGAATCCACCAACCCAAAGTTTGGGATTTTTCTGCACGGGGAGCGGATGGAGACTGACATCTCTGTACGTATAAAACTTTCCTTCATAAGTCAGTTGCTCGCCGCTAAAAAGCCGTCGAAGGATTTCAAGTTCTTCATTCATTCGACCTGCGCGTGTTTCGCGAGGAATATTAAAACCGGTAAATTCTTCAACTCTGTAACCTACGCCTAAACCCAACTGGAGTCTTCCGCCAGATAAAACGTCAAGGGTTGCTGCGTCTTCTGCCACTCTTACGGGGTCATGCATCGGAACTAAAAGAACACTAGTCCCAATTTCAACGCGATTAGTACGCGCAGCTATAGCGCAGCCAAGCGGGAGCATAGAAGGCGTGTAGCCATCCTTCCAAAAATGGTGTTCCGATAGCCATATGTCGTCCCAACCCAGCTCTTCAGCTCGGACACACTGGTCCACGATTGCGCCATACAATTTAGTAGGATCTTGCTTCCATTGCGGGGGGTTTCGAAAATCGTACCAGAGACCGAATCGAAGTTTCTTGGCCATGAATTACACTCTCTCTTTTTCAGTAAGGGTGATGCTTTTTTTGAGGATATCACTAATCGCAGGCATTAGTCTCGTAAGACTATTTTTACTACGCCTTTTACGTTCGCGCATGAGGATGGAACTCCTGGAGTTTCTTCAGGGATTAAGAGTCTAAAAGGTCCTCCTTTGTCTTCTGGTAAAGGATTGCCATCGAGACTATGGATTAAGAAGCCGGACATGAGAGACTTAATCGGAATAGGTTCTGTCGCGAAGCCGTCAAATGCTACAACAATCGCTCGGCCGTTCTCGTGAAGGTCCAGTTCAGTCCAAAGACTATCGAGTCGTGCTGCGGCTCCCTTGCGTCTTTCAAAGACTTGCCCGATATCTTTGAGCCCTTCCGGAAGACTGGCTAGTTTTCTTCTCTCTACGAGATAGGGCTCTCCCTTTTCCGGGCTAATTTGAATGCGGTCGACCGGTAAATCTCGTTCCTCATCCTTAAGAAGAGCGGCTTTTAGACCTTCTTCCATTGAATCTAGTTTAGACTTTTCTGGCCCTTCAAAAATCGCATCGGCACGGCTATCCCTTCGGTAAGAAGTGACTCTATCGTGAAGAGTACCACCGGACATTTCGAGGAAAGATGTTCCCTCCTGAGTTCGAAATATCCCTTTGAAACGGACTAAGGTCCCACCTTTTTTGTCACTCACGGATTTCGCGAGAATTTTCTGTAAGCGCGAATATGAGAAGATCTCATTTTGTGACCACTTCCAAGAGCGAGCAACAAATCCTTCGGTGGAATGGTGTGAGTGAGTTTTAGTTGTTCCGCCTGGAGCACGGAGTCCCTCATTCTCTGGCCATTCTAGCGTTTCTTCAGGAAGCCTTCCGAAACTCGTGCGATAGGTCTCTATTGGGCCAGGCCAGAGAGACTTGGCCCATCGATCAAATTCTTCAAGATCTTCTTGCTCCGCTAGGTCGATACGATTTGCTACTAAAAAATCAGCCGCCTCCGCTTGCTCTTTGATTAGTTGTTCGGACTCTTTAGAGGCAGAACTCAGTTGAGTTGGGTCAACAAGAACGACGACCGGTGCAAGTTCGATTTTGGCGCTTAGTGGAGGTCGGAGGATGACGTCTACGAGGTCTTGAGGACGGGCAAGGCCAGTAGGTTCAATGATGATTCTGTCTGGGTTTTGGTCGAGTACGGCGGTAAGTGCATCTGCAAATCCTTCCGGCGCAGTGCAGCATATGCAGCCGCCTGGAATGTTTTTTATCTCGAAGGGGTCTTCTTCGCTTAGGCTAATGTCATCGAAACCAGCTTCACCGAAATCGTTTACGATTAGTGCTACCTGCTCGTTTTTTCGTTCATTAAGCCAATTTCCTATCGCCGTAGTTTTTCCAGCTCCAAGGAATCCAGCGACTAAGTGGACGGGGGTCAAAGTAATGCTCCTCTCTCGGTTTTCTAAGAATGAAGTAGCGAAGCTTCCAACTATACATCAAAACCGATGAGAACTTTTATTTCCCAATACTTGTTCTAAAGAAGTTTCAGTGGGGACGGACGGTACTCATCAGGATTGTCGAAGCCCAAAAGATGTAGAATGCAACCCGCAATGGAGTCCAGACCAAGAGAATTGTTAGAAGGGAGACCGATTTTCAGCCCTGGAGTGTACACATGGAGAGGTACCGGATTCAAACTATGGCTAGTCCTGCTGGTTGGGTCACCTCGTTTATCGAGTTTTATTCGACCAGTGCCTTCATCAATCTCTAGCATTTCGTCAGCGTTCCCGTGATCTGCTGTAACGATCAGAGCTCCTTGTAACCGATCTATTACTGGGATCAAGCGTGAAAGCTGGAGGTCGATGCTTTCAACGGAAAGAATGGTGGCCTCGCAATTTCCTGTATGGCCTACCATATCGCCGTTGGCGTAGTTGACTCTTGCATGTTTAAACGCCCCATGTTGGAGCTCATCAATTAATCGATCAGTAATTTCTGCAGACTTCATCCATGGTCTTTGCTCAAAAGGAACTCTATCACTCGGAATTTCTATATAAGTCTCTAACTTTTCGTCGAACTTCCCACTTCGATTTCCATTCCAAAAGTAAGTTACATGACCAAATTTTTGAGTTTCACTTATTGCAAGTTGTTCATGTCCTTCAGATGCTAGTAGTTCTCCCAAGGTCTCCTTAATTTCAGGAGCTGCTACAAGAAAGTTTCTCGGAATTTTTCGGTCACCATCGTATTCCATCATACCTGCGTAGGCAACGTTCGGAATTTCACCTCTTTCAAAGCAATCGAAATCGTCTTCCTCGAAAGCTCTGCTGATTCCAATCGCGCGATCGCCACGAAAGTTAAAACAGATCACCGAAGCTCCATTGAGAATTGGACCCACTGGTTTGCCTTTGTCATCGATAACGACGAACGGTGGTAAAAACTGGTCGCCTAAGCTTGGATTTTCTTCACGAAAAGCGAGAACCGCGTCGCGTGCGCTTCGGAAAGGCTTACTAAGTCCGTGAACATGGGTTGCCCAACCTCTCTCAACGACATCCCAGTCGGCGCCATATCGATCCATTGTTACGTTCATTCGGCCACCGCCTGAGGCAATCCGGTAGTCAAAGTCACTGGATTGAGATATTTCACCGAGGATCTCTTCCGTTTCATCCAGATACTGCAACGCGCTTTGTGCAGGGACGTCACGGCCATCCAAAAGCGCATGAAGCCTTACTTTTTTTACGCCTTCAAAAGTACATCGATGCAGCATTGAAAAAAGATGTTTTATATGACTGTGAACATTTCCATCGGATAACAGACCAATAAAGTGTAGCGGTTCACCACTTTTGGCGATTCTGGAAACTAGATTTTTCCATACCGTTCCATTGCTTCCCTCAAACAATTCGGAACGTGCCAGTGATCCTTCCACTAATTTTGCGCCTTGATCAAATATACGACCTGCACCAAGAGCATTATGCCCTACTTCGCTATTTCCCATGTCGCTATTGCTAGGCATTCCCACGGCTTTGCCGTGTGCAATAAGCCTAGAGGTCGGAGAGTTCATTTTTAACCAGTCGAGGGTCGGAGTCCGCGCCATGTAAACTGCATCGGTTTGATCTTGTCGGCCTATTCCTACTCCATCCATCACACATAATAAGACCGGGCCTGGAATTCCCTTAAATATTGGGTGTTTCTTTAACGTCAGAGGCATAGAAACGATTATTTCTCCGGGTCTCTTTGGTGTGAGAGTGAGTTGCGATATGCGCAACTTTGCCCTGCAGTTTCTTGTACTTCGACCTCTAAAATCTTTGAGGACGTACGGCTCATCGAGTTCGCGGTATGCTTCCATAAGTGCTTAGCGAGGAGTTCCATGGTTAGGTTGGCAAGGGGTAGTAGGACGACATCTTTTCTGGGAAGGCTGTAGAGGCTCTTACCAAATCTGACCTCTATCTGCTCAGACGTCACTTCGACTTTTAACCAAGGACTTTCAGTAGGAATTAAGGTCCTTTCGTCATAGCTTTTACAAAGATTCCTTACGTGCTTTTTCAATGCAGCGATATCCACGAGCAAGCCAGATTCGTCGAGTTCGGTACCGGAGATTGCGATGCTTACAGAATAGTTGTGGCCATGTAGAAGTTCGCCGCTTCCGTCTGGGAAGAGAGTGAAGTGTGCCGCGGAAAACTTGAGATCTTCCTTCGCGATTTTCAGAGTGTAAGGAGTTGTCACAGGAGCTCAGTACTCTTCACGGAGAAGATTAGCGGCATCTAGGGCACCATAAGTGAAGATAATATCGGCTCCTGCGCGCTTTAAGGTAAGGAGACTTTCCATGAGACAATCTTCGTAAATGAGCCACCCTTTTTCAGCTGCTGCTCGGAGCATCGCGTATTCTCCGCTTACATGGTAAGCCGCAACTGGAAGATCCGTTTCGGTGCGGAGTAAGTGGATAATATCTGCATATGGAAGTCCCGGTTTGACCATTACCCAGTCGGCACCTTCTGCTTCATCGAGTCTAAGTTCCCGAAGTGCCTCTCGGGCGTTACCTGGGTCCATCTGATAGGTTTTTTTATCTCCTCCTCTAGGAGCACTATCTAGCGCTTCTCGAAAAGGTCCATAAAAAGAAGACGCATACTTAACGCAATAACTCCCGATCGCAGTTTCAGTTTTGCCCGCTTGATCTAACGCATCTCGAATAGCTGAAATTCTGCCATCCATCATGTCTGAAGGGGCGACTATGTCTGCACCGGCCTCAGCTTGAGAGACGGCCATGGCCGCTAAAATTGGAAGGCTTTGGTCGTTATCGATGCGTCCATCGATTAAAACGCCGTCATGGCCGTCAGATGAGTATGGATCTAGCGCTACGTCAGTTATTAGGAGTAATTCGGGAAAATTAGATTTTAGAGCGCGGATCGTTCTCTGTAATAAACCGTCAGGTTTGGTACTCGCGCTTGCAACGGTGTCTTTCTCGTCATCAGGGATTGAGGGAAATAAGGCTACCCCGGAAACTCCTGCTTCGACGACCTCTTCCGCTCGTCTCAAGATCAGATCCAAGGAAAGTCTGGATTGGCCAGGCATGGAAGAGATAGGAGTTTCGTTTGCCTGACCTTCCTGAACGAATAGAGGGAGGACGAGATGTCTGGCCGCAAGCTCGTTTTCCCTAATCATTTTTCTTAGAGTAGGGTGAGCACGATTTCGTCGGGGTCTTACTCTCATGCTCAGAAGGTATCAGAGCTTAGGCTGTAAGTCGGGGGTTTAATAGTTGTGGGTGGGGAGTGGGCCCGAGCTTTAGTAAGCTTCGGGCATTGTGGGCAAAAAAATGAACTCTGACGACAGTTTCTACATTAGTACACCAATTTTCTATGTGAATGATCGGCCTCATATTGGCCATATATATACTGCGACCATCGCGGATATCGTAGCCAGGCGCCAGAGGATGATTGGTAGAGAGGTATTCTTCCTTACCGGGACAGATGAGCATGCCGCGAAAGTTGTGGACGCGGCGTCAGACCGAGGGCTCTCCACGCGAGCTTGGGCTGATCAAAACGCGGGAGCTTTTCGAAAAGCTTTTCAAGATTTCGGTATCTCCAATGATGACTTCATAAGAACATCGGAACAGAGACATATTGAATTCGTGGAGAAAGTGGTTTCAGATTTAGAAGCGACAGGAGATGTCTATCTTGGTCAATATGAGGGTTGGTACGATGTGAGCCAGGAGGAGTATGTTCCTGAGAGTCGCGCTAAAGAGCACGATTTTTGCTCACCCGTAACACGCAAACCCCTGGTGCGCAGAGCTGAAGAAAACTATTTCTTTCGTCTCTCTGAGTACTCAAAGCCCATGCTCGAACTCTTGGAGCGGAATCCCGACTTTGTGAAGCCGGAGGCAAGAAAGAACGAAGTTATTGGCAGAATTAAAGAAGGTTTGGCCGATGTCCCGATTTCACGAACCGGCGGAGGCGATTGGGGAGTACGCTTTCCCGGAAATCCAAAACATATGATTTATGTGTGGATAGATGCGCTTTTAAATTATGCGTCCGCGATAGATTTAGATCGTCGCCGACACTATTGGCCAGCAACAGTACATCTCATTGCGATAGATATTCTTTGGTTTCATGCCGTGATTTGGCCCTCGTTGCTCATGGCTATATCGAAAGCGCGTGGCAATGAGTGGCTTTCTGTACCCAATACAGTGTATGCCCATAGTTTTTGGATCAGTGAGGGGCAGAAAATGAGTAAATCGCTGGGTAACTTTATAGATCTTGAACAGCTCCACGGGTACAAAGAGAGATTTGGTCTGGATGCTTTACGTTTCTTTTTTGCAACTCAAGGTCCTCTGGACACCATGGATGGTGATTTTTCTCGTTCCAGGTTTATCGAAGTCTATAATTCAGATTTAGCGAATACAGTAGGCAATTCATGGAATCGGATCGTTAATATGACTCGCCGATACTGCGCAGGTCGTTTAAATCGGAAAGTAGACGGTGAGGGGCTTGGGGCAGAACTGGAGAGGATCGCATCTAAGAAGCCACAAGATAGTTTGGGTGTAGGGTACGTTTCACATGGAGTTGAAATGATTAAGGCTATCGATGGATACATTCAGGAGACTCAGCCCTTCAAACTAGCTAAGGACGCTAGTAATTCTTCTCAAGTTGAGGAAATTTTATACAGATGCGCGGAGTCCTACAGGATTGCGAGTCTCTTTCTTTGGCCAGCCCTTACAGAAAAAATGACTGAAGTGTGGTCTCGGTCGGGTCTCTTTTCTTATACAGAAGCTCTAAAAGATCGGGGCTCCGGCGATTTAGAACAGTGGACCGCATGGGGTGGTCTGCCTGAAGGAACCGAGCTTTTGGAAGGCCCCGCCCTTTTTCCGCGCTACTTGGAGGAATAGAGTCTTTTAGTCGCGAAAATTCGGCATCACTTCTTTTGCAAACAATTCGAGAGCCTGTGTCCCTTTGGCGGGGTCTAATCCGGGAAGTTGCGTGGCCATAATAAAGTCTGTACACGCGTAACTATTCCGAAAATCTTCCATTTTTTCAGCAACAGTCTCTGGCGATCCGACCATCAGACCTTGTGCGGCAGGAGAGTGTCTGATTTCCTCCGGGCGATCAAATGGGAGGGGAATATCGTCACCTTCGGCGTCTTTCGCTTCGGAGAGAATATCTTGATAAAACTCAAACAAATGGAACATGTGCTCCTGAACTTCATCCCAGGCTTGATCGTCAGTTTTCGCTGTATATACCATTCGCAATTGTGCGACCTTAAAATCTTTTGGATCAAGTCCTTCGTCCTTTAGCGTTTCCTGATACAAGGGAGCAGGATCGGGGCCGATCGTCGCCATCAAGTGATATCTCATTTTTGCTGCACGCCGAATCGCTTTGGGTCCTCGAGCCCCTATCCAAATAGGTGGGTAAGGCTGCTGTATCGGTTTTGGGGAAAGTCGAAGGTCTTTAATTTGAGTAAACTTTCCGTCATAAGAAACCTTTTCTTCGGTGAAAAGTCTTTTGATGATGTCAATTCCTTCGCTCATCCTTTCGGCGCGTTCACTTCGATCCATACAAAGCGCGTTCCATTCGTGATAAGAGTAGCCCTGCCCAATCCCAAATTCGAACCGACCATTTGAGAAAATATCTGCGCAAACGACGTCTTCTGCACATCTCACCGGGTGTTGATATGGGAGAAGAAGTATAAAAGTACCTATTCTGATATTTTCTGTTCGAGTTGCTATCGCACTGGCGGTGGGCAGGAGAGAAGGGTTGTAGCCGTCATCAGTGAAATGATGTTCGGTTAGCCAGACATTGTCGTAGCCGATCTCATCGGCTCTTTGTACTTGTTTGAGGATGGCCTCATAAAATTCTGGAAACGGCCTTCGCCACTGAACTGGATTTCGAAAATCTTCCATGAAGCCAAAACGCATTAAAATCCTCCGTATCTGCTTGTCCTCATCTTAACACTGTTTACTTTACCAGGTTACAAGTCTGTTTAAGGGCAAAAAATCCCCGCGAGGACGGAGTCCTCAGGATGGGCTCACGATGCGGTAGCGACAAAGCCCTAGTGAAGTTAGTAGAGCTATGAGGAGAGCCATTCATATGAACCCTGTTGTAAGAATGCTATGAGCGATAAGACTCGCTTGTTCAAGATTCTCACACTGAATCTCTGGCACGACAATCTCCCTTCGGCGAATCGCGAAAGAGCGCAAAGGCATTTGATCGAGGGACTTTCGCCTGATGTCATCGGGTTTCAAGAGGTGCTCCGTGATGGGAACAACTGTCAAGCAAGGGATCTTGTTTCTGGTTTAGGCTACGAAGTAGCCTATGGGGAAGTAGTCCCTTTTTGGAAAAGAAGTGGAGTTTTATACGGCAACGCTATCGCGAGTCGGCTTCCTTTTCGAAAGGTAAGGAACTGTCCACTTTCAAGCGGAGGATCGTCCGAGCGGAGAGCAGCAATATTTGTAGAAATTGATCGCGTAGAGGGAAGCATTTTTGCGGCTTGCACCCATCTGCATCACCGTTCATCTAGAGTAAGGTCTATCCAAGCAAAAGAGTTAATTTCGGCATATGACATGTTCTTAGATGACTGTGGAGGACTTAAAAGTAGTCATCATTTCGTGCTGGGTGATCTCAATTCTTCCCCTGGAAAAGAAGTTACAGCTGTCCTTGAGCCGACCTTTTTAGACGCCTTTGAAATAGCTGGAAAAGGGCTTGGTTTAACATGGAGTATCGAAAACCCTTATGCGAAGGTTCAAAATTCTAGCGGAGTAAGAATCGATTACATCTGGAGTTCGAAAGATTCCTCAGCAATAGTGAATTCATGTCAGGTTGTAGGTGATACGGCAACAGATGGAGTGTATCCGTCCGATCATTTTGGTGTATTCGCTAGTTTTATCTTATAACCCTGGTTCTCTTATTTCGAGTCGTCTTTAGTGTTGAGAAAAGCCCTTTAGGTGTTGGCTAAGACAGGAATCAATTCGGGTAAGTACCGATGTTTTACTTAGAATGTTCAAGGTAACCCCTAAAGGAGGGCTTGCCGCAATTCCGGTCACCGCAACTCTGAGTGGTTGCGCTACTCTTCCGAGGCCGACTTGATGTTCGTTCGCGAATTCTTGTACCCGAAGTTCGATATCTTCGGGATTAAAAGTATTCATATTAGCAATCACGGAACGCACTTCAGATAAAATCTTCAAACCACTGGGTTCTCCTTTCATTAAAAATTTAGCGACGGCTTTGTCATCAAATACGACGCCTCGATCATCGAGATAAAGGAATGCACCGGGCCCCTTTTGACTTGTGAGATCGGCCAGAGTTTTACATCGCGACTGAAGAGTTGACGCCATTAGAGCGCATTTTTCAGGACCGAATGAATCAAACACCCAAGGTTCGTATCGCTTGGCCCACTCTTTCCAATGCTTTAGAAAAGAATCTGGGGTTAAATTGTTGATATCTTCAGCACTAAACGCCAGTAATTTTTTTCTATCAAACTTTGCATTAGAATGTCCCAGTTTTTCTGTTTCGAAGTTTGTGCAAAGGTACTTCTGGTCGAAACGTTCGAGATTTTCATCCGTGTTGTCTTGTTTTCCAGGAGAGAAACCTAACAGAGATAGAAAATTGCAAACTGTCTCAGGCAAGTAACCCGCTTTACGGAAGTCTTCGACATCAATCTCAGGAAGGTTGACCTCTAACCTCTCGGCTAATGAGGATAGGCTCGTAGACGATAGCTGACGATTTTTGTCCTTTTCCCACAAAGTGACCTCTTCTTGGAGAAGCTTGGGTAAATCTTTTAAAATTTCGCTTCGATTCATGGTTTCTCGATAGAATGAGCGCACAACTTTATCCTTGTCGCGCTTAGACATTTTTGAACCATCTTGATTGAAAATTAAAGGAACATGGTAATAAAGTGGTGTTGCATAGTGTAATGCTTTTTGGAGAGCGACCTGACGTGGAGTGTTGTTTAAGTGTTCTTGTCCACGCAATACGTGTCCTATGCCCATAAATTCGTCATCGACGACTACCGCAAGGTGGTATGTCGGGAAACCATCACGTTTGAGAATTATGAAATCCTCCACATGTTCGTCCCCAAATGCAATTTCACCCAGAACTTGATCAGTAATCTTTATGGGACCATCGGACATTTTGAACCTTATGACGTGCGGTTCGCGTTGCATCCTTTCGATCGCGTTTGTCCGATTGAAGCTTATATCTCGACGATAACGAAAGTTTACTTTCTTTTGCCGCGCGTCCTTGCGCATTTTGTCGAGCTGTTCAGGAGTTTCGAAGGCGGGATATGCAAGATCTGTTTCCAAAAGTTGTTCAACAATGCCTTTGTAGATTGACAGGCGTTGGGATTGATAAAACGGACCGATGTTATTTGGGTCGCCGCCACTCTTGCCATGAACCGGTCCTACGTCCCAATTGATGCCTAGCCAAGACAGATCCTCTAAAATCCCCAAGGTCGCAGTTTCGGAGGAACGCGCCTGATCGGTGTCCTCAATTCGAACCAAGAAACTGTCTCCAAGTTGGCGTGCCAAGGCTCTGTTGAAGAGCGCTGTTCGGGCTCCACCTACGTGTAGATGGCCGGTTGGGGAGGGTGCAAAACGGGTCGCGGAGATTTTTGCCATTTAATGAAGTCGTCCATCCGTGTTTATAGACATGGCCTTATATGATACCTTTTTGAGATGGTCAGGCACTTTTGTGTGGTTTTTCTCTTCATGTACGCCTTGGTGGTATCGCTGCCTCTTTGTCCCAGTGGGACGATCCAGGCGGATGATGCCACTTGGCAGGAAGATAGTGTTTCTTCGCAAAGGGGGAACACCGGTCCGGAGATGAGCGTTGGCGTTTGTGTATGCGTCAAGGCTTCTTGGAAGGCCACCTCCACTGGAACAGCTCAACTACCGGCAAAATTCCCGATTCTTTTGACTGTATCCCTGATCGGTCTCGACGTGTACGTGCATGAGCAAGATGAAGGGAACAGGTTTTCCGAACCGCCTGATGTCGTTCCTAAGATAGACCGCTTTTTCGCATAGATCTTTTTCTCAATCGACTCTAAGCCTTGAATTCTATATTTTGTAGGGGAATCTATGAGCACTTCTGCATTTAGCGGTTTTTTTAAGCGATTCTTTCAAATAACAATTTGCGTGATTCTGACGAATTCCAATGTTGCTATAGCAGACAAGATTTCTTCTGGTTCTGCTCATTCTCGAGCTGATAGTCACGCGCCGATTGGCGTGATGGGCGATCACATGCATAGTGCCGGGGAGTTCATGCTCTCGTATCGTTTCATGTCGATGCGCATGGATGGTAATCGAGACGGGACAAGTTCAACGAGCACCTCGCAGGTACTTTCACAGTTTATGATGTCGCCTTTAGAAATGGACATGAGAATGCACATGCTGGGCGGAATGTGGGCCCCGACTGATAATTTGACTCTTGGTGTCATGGTTCCATTTGTCGAAATGTCGATGAAAGTTAGAAACAGGATGGGAGTTAAAATTAAAACGCGAAGCCGCGGTATCGGTGATGTTAAGTTAAGTGGACTCTTTCGACTACGAGACTGGCATAGTGAATTTATCGATAATAAAATTGACCACCACCTTCATCTGAACCTGGGTGTTAGCCTTCCAACTGGCAGTATTAATAAAAAGGACGCGACTTTTTCGGGTAGAGTTCGCCTACCCTATCCGATGCAAATCGGTTCAGGCACCTACGATTTCCTTCCAGGGCTAACATATTCTGGCTCTACAGAGAACTATAGTTTTGGTGCTCAACTTAGAAGTACCTTGCGTACAGGAATAAATAATAAGAGCTATTCCTTGGGACATCGTTTTGGAAGTTCTATATGGCTCCAGCGCTTGTGGGGACGTTCATTCAGTACCTCTTTTGGTTTTCATTATGAAGATTGGGGCAATATTCGCGGGGATGACGATGTGCAGAGTCCGATGATGACGCCCACGGCTGATTCCGATAGGAGAGCAGGCCGAACTGTGAACGCCTCGGTTGGTGCGAATTGGCTCTTTATGGGTGGGCCTTTCGATGGACATCGATTCGGTGCGGAACTTAATATTCCGACCTATAGAAACTTGGACGGACCTCAGCTTGAAACTGATCTCACTCTAGTTGTAGGATGGCAGAAAGCCTGGTAGAAGAATCGACTAGGCCATA
>CAYOGP010000029.1:0-12937 GCA_964403555.1 uncultured Spirochaetales bacterium
AGAATTGTCTAGTAGTTGATATGAGGTCTTGGAGATCTTTTTTTGCTTGCTCACTTGAGAGCTTTCCATCAGTGAAATCTTCATTTGTTAGGTAGACACTGTTTGGAAGAGTTAGCGCTCCGAACCAAGCAAGGACAAACCTCATGTGGCTGTCGACGCCAAGATAGTGGTGAAATCCTGCCGCCATGGCAATTATCCCTACCGGCTTGTCTTTCAGGGCAGCAACAGGAAGATGATCCAAGAGGTTTTTTAACACTCCGGGGTAGGTCGCCCTATATACAGGCGATCCGAAAATTACTGCGTCTGCCGATCCAATAGTCTTGATCGTGTTCTGCGTCTCTTGAGAATATTGGTCGGACGGCCTTCCGTCGCATATTTCGACTTTGGTTAGCGCTAAGTCTATGACATCCACGGAGTCCGAGGCAGCACTCGCTACCTCGGACGAGAACGCGATGGCATTTCCAAGCCTTCCGGGCTTAGTGGCAGCGCCCACTACGCATGCGAGCTTCATTAGTTTGGGTCCCTCTACCTCAAGTTTTCGTTAAAGACGGTCTTGACTCGGTCCCATGCATCAGACGCAGAGCTTGGGTGATAGCTCTCTCTCATGTCACAGAAAAACCCATGATCAGCATCTGGGTAGACATGAACTTCGTGGTCAATACCTGCTGAACTAAGAGCCTGCTTCACTTCCTCTACCTGGTCGAGGGGGATGTGTTCGTCTTTCTCTCCGTAAAGGCAGATGATTTTGGATGAAATTTTTGACGTGCGGCTTACCGTTGACGGCGCTCCTCCGGGCCCTTGTGGAGCGGAGATTCCACCACCGTAAAAAGAAATGGCAGCAGCTACATCGGTTTCAGCGGCGGTAAGGTAAGTCATGTGTCCTCCTATGCAGAACCCCATAACTCCAACCTTCTCTGTTGTGTCGCTCCGTCCACGTAGGTATTCGACGGACGCTTGTGCGTCAGCGACCATGTTGTCGGCTTCAAGTGCGGTCATGTGCTTTACGCCTTCAGTGAATCCATCCTCGTCGTAGCCGAGCTCTAATCCCGGACCGGAGCGGTGAAAAAAGTCTGGTGCAATGGCGACGTAACCTTCCGCAGCCACTCGGTCGACAACACTTTGGATATGAGTGTTGACTCCAAAAATTTCCATCCAGACGATCACAGAGGCATGAGGGCCAGGGGTGTCGGGTGAAGCGACGTAAGCGCCCATTGAGGCACCGTCTGGTAGTGTGATTGTTACGCGTTCGTTGTTTGCCACGGGGGGACTCCTGATGTTGGGGTTAGGGGTAATGCTCTCTTATAATTTTTAACAGAGCACTGCAAAAAGAGAGGTCGGAGAAAAATTCCGCCGACCTCTCTTCAAGTTTCTCGGAGTTCGTGACTCCTCGAAGGTTACGTTATCCGTTGCCGTTCCTAAGTAGACGGCCCGGAGTATTTCCGGTGCAGTCACCTTCCTCGAATGTGACCTCACCATTTACCATGATCCAGCGATATCCATCGGCCTTTCTAATTCGCCTCCATTCGTTGGCAGGAAAATCATGAACAATCTCAGATTCCGTGGATTTTAAGTTTTCGAAGTCGTATATGACTAAGTCGGCAGGCTTTCCTTCGCCAATAGTTCCTCTGTCATTGAAACCAGCCATTCTGGAAGGCAAAGCAGAGAGACGATAATGCGCTTCTTCTAGACTGCAATTTTCTTGGTCCCTCGTGAAGTCCGATATAAAGTCGGTTGTGTACGAACCAAGTGTCACGAATTTCGTGTGTGCGCCGCCGTCAGAGACGCCAGGGACCGTATACTCCGAATCAAGAAGCTCCTTGTTATATCCTGGGTCCGTATTGAATGCGGGAGTGAAGATGACTGTCTCTAGGTTCTCCTCTACTACCATATCTAGAAGGGTATCAATTGGGTGTTTCCCGCTAATAGCTTCAAGCTCGCCGATGCGCTTGCCCTCGTACTTCTTGTTCGCGGGATTCTTCGCCTCCAAAATCAAGAACTCTTTAATTGGGCCAGTTGCGATAGGCATTCGACCATTATCGTAATCGTCACGCAGAGCTTCTCTGTTTTTCGGTAACTGCATCTTTGCCATTTTTTCTTCAATCGTTCCGAGCGTTACTTCTCGCCAGCAATCTTGACCGTCTAGAAGGTTGAAGTCCTCAAATGTGAAAGAAAAGTCGTTTCCGGTCGTTAAAAGCTGTCCCCAAACCTGATTCCCTCGGTCTTGGCACTCATTTACCCAATCGACCAACCTTCGATGTTGTTTCGGGTAGTATTCGTTTGCCAAGATCGCATTGTAAAGAACTGGGCATCCAGATACCTCAGCGAGCTTCTCCACGAATTTCATATCTCCGCGGATGTCGTCGCTTGCTTGCGTGATTTGTATGTGCCCATTGCTGCCACGCTTCTTTAAAACTTCCGCGAAGGCGAGGCACAGATCGTCGTCCATGCAGTCCGTTACCATAGGTGTGCCATCGTAGTCCCTTTGAAGTGACATGAATCCGTCACCCAGGCGCTGAACCGACCAACCGCAACCTCCAGCGTCAAGTGAAAGTTCGAGCAAGCGGCACATTTCCTTTACCTCTGCTTCGGTGGCGCTGCGCGATTTGGCTGCTTCCAGACCCATGACCCATATCATCAGGGGACCCACTGGGACGTACGACAGGACGTTTACTCCTTTCGGAATCCGCTCTAGAGTGTCCAACCATTCCGGGAAAGTTATCCAGTCCCAAAGCATTCCAGCTTTCATCGATTCGAAAGGGATCGCTTCAACTCGAGACATGCTGAGCATTGCCCGGTCTCTGTTTTCGGGGGCTACGGGCGCAAATCCAAATCCGCAGTTTCCGAGTACTAGAGAAGTAACTCCGTGCCAACCCGAAAGGGTCGCGTAAGGATCCCATTGGATCTGGGCGTCGTAGTGAGTGTGGAGATCAACAAATCCCGGCGCTACCACTAGCCCCTTGGCGTCGAGCACTTCCTCGGCGTCTCCGGCATCCAGTTCGCCTCGGGTGATTTCCGTTATTACTCCGTCTTTAATTCCGAGGCTTCCTCGAAATCGTGGCGCGCGCGTGCCGTCTACAATCGTTCCGTTAACAATGATTTTGTCGAATGTCGCCATGGATACTCTCTCCAAAAGTTGTTTGTCTCAATTTTCAGGAGCCACTTTAGTAGCGCCCGCTTAGGCCGAGGGCCCGCCTTTACCGCTGGCTGGTGGGCTCTCTCATCCCCATCCCAATTGTGTTGCCAAAAGTGCTTCGGGTCAAGGTTATTCTAGGACGTGCGTCCTGGGAAGGTTCTAAAAAAAGAACCCTGCTCCCCCGGGGACATTACGCGAGCTTTGGGCGGGCGAAGTCAAGGAGGTCGCGTGCTGATTCCAGCCCTTCAACGTTTTCAATACATTTGTACAGTTCTTTAGCTCGACTGCCTACTACTGGCCCAGCCAAAACATCAAATTTGGAGCTCAGCCTGGTCCATTGTTCATCTAAATCCTTGTTGGGTATCCCCGCGTCACCGAATGACTCCGTCTGACCGCTGTCAGTTTGAATTATTACTTGAGCTTGAGTCGTCGTAAGTTCATCGACACCGGTTAATGTTATTTTGTCGCGTAATTTAATCAATTCGTTAGAAGACATTTGTTGATCGGTGTAGGAGCGAAGGTCGCTGGTGTCGATGTCGAGAAGGGCCATCGCTACAGTTGCGCGTACACTGAACTTTCCCTCCAGACCAGTCTTGGGGTTAGGGATAGTGCAAACTTTAAAAAGCTCCGGTGAAATTTTTACCTCAACCGAAACGACATTCTGAGGCTTAACGCCGTCCATGACGAGCTGCCGACTAGCATCGATTGCAGCGTGGGTGAGGTAGCAGGCCGCGTGATATTTAAACAGGGTATCCTCGATTAAAAATTGACTTTCGAAACGCTCTAGTTCCTTCTCGGAACAGCCTTCCCCGTGGAGTGCGGCGGCAAAACCTTGCTCGGTCTCGATAAGCTTGGGGTTACCAGTAAAGCCGCCTCTGGCCAGAAGCGCCGCCATCAAACCTGATTGAGCTGCGCAGCCAGCATGGAGGGGCTTGGCCATCGACCCAAAGCTAGCCTTTAAACCTGCAGCTTGTGTTGCACCGAGAGCCAGAGCATGGCAAAAGCGCTCTTCGTCAAGTCTCAGAGCGTGCGCGGCAGCTGCGGCAGCGCCAATCGACCCGATGGTTCCAGTTGAGTGAAAGCCAACACTGTAGTGTTCCGGATTCAAGAGAGCACCTAGTCGGGTTTCGACTTCGACTCCAGCGATAAGTGATACGAGAAGATCTTTACCTGAAAGGTTCTCCGACTCCGAAATTGCAAGCAGTGCTGGTATTACAGGAACGGTGGGGTGTCCGAACATCCTCATGTGAGTGTCATCGTAATCCAAGGCATGGGCCATGGCTCCATTCACTAGAGCAGCGGTCAAGGTTGAAGCGTGCTCGACGCGACCAAGTAGTCGCGCGCTACTCGATCCTTCTGGATGTACCACGTTGGAAACAAGAATATTGACCAATTCTTCGGATGAGCCCGCTAGTGCACATCCGATTGAGTCCAAAAGGCAGTGTCGGGCGACTTCAGTCGCCTCTGGAGTTAGATTTTCAAACTTTAAGTCTCTCGCATATCTGGCAAGTGCGCGTGTTACTCCCGCGTTTTCATTCATTTCACTCTCCCTATTCTTTGAGAAGCTCTTCCGCGATGATTATTTTGCGAACCTCCGTGGTACCGGCACCAATCTCAAGTAGCTTGATACTTCGATACAGTCGATTCAATTCGGTCTCCCAAATGTACGAGTAGCCGCCATGAACTTGGGAAGCGTGATCGAGGACCTTGTTTAGTCCGTTTGCGCAATACATTACGGAGGCAGCTGAAAGTTTATGAGCCCAACCTCTTCCACCTTCTCCAGGCCTAAGTTCATCGAGGGATGCGAGGCATCTCCAGTTGTAGATCTTCATCGTGTCCATTTCGACGTACATGTCAGCTAAGTGTGATTGGACCATTTGGAAGTTGGCAATTGGCTGACCAAATTGCTCGCGTTGTCGGGAGTAGTCTACCGAGAGACTTACGGCCCGCTCTGCAATGCCCACACAGAGTGGAGAAATCATGGCTCTTTCGAGGTCGAGTCCACTCATTACGCAACGAACGCCCTCGTTCTCTTTACCAACTATATTTTTCGCTGGTACTCTGCCGTCTTCTAATGCTAGCTCCGCAGTGGGAGATCCCCTGAAGCCCATCTTCTTAAGCTTCTGGGTTACCGAGACTCCGGGACTATCCATTTCCACTACAAATGCAGAAATACCGTGCGCGCCATCCTCCGGGTTAGTTTTACAGTAGAGCAGAATAACATCCGCTACCGGACCGTTAGTTATGTAAAGTTTTCTACCGTTAATTATGTAATCTTCACCGTCACGTATCGCAGTAGTCGCCATGCTTCCAAGAGCGTCAGACCCCGCACCCGGTTCGGTCAGCCCCAACGCTCCGATGAGCGAACCATCGCATAAACCGGGCAGATACCGCGATTGCAAGTCCGGGTCGGCATTTCTGTAGATATTATTAAGGCAGAGGTTCTCGTGGGCTACCCAGGAAAGGGCGAATGCATGATTCCATCGAGAGAATGCTTGCAGGACAAGACCACTATCCCAAAGGCTCAGTCCGGCTCCTCCTAGTTCCGGAGGTACTGTTATCCCCAAGTAACCTTCCTTTCCAAGCGCACGAAATTCGTTTTCGGGAAACCATTCTTCGTCGTCCATCCGCTGCGAGAGTGGGTAAAGTCGTTCTCGCGCATATTTATCTGCGGAGTCTAAAATGAGTTTCTGGTCATCGCTTAGCTCGAAAGCAGGTTTCATAATTAGTGACGGGTCCTCAGGAGTGTTTTGATTAGATTACCAGTCTATGCTCATGTTCGCGAAGCGAGACCGAGAGGCGGCTTTCGCTACGATTACCTTAGATGGACTTAGCGGCCAGACGAGAAGGGTAAGACTTATGGAAAAGGTTTTGATTGCGAATCGAGGGGAAATTGCGGTTCGGATCGCAAAGACCCTTCGGGGAATGGATATGAAATCTGTGGGCATTGCCCACGAATATGAGGGCGAAACGCCTGCCACACGGTGCGTAGACGAGCTGATTGTCCTTCGTGGGGATTCACCAATCGCAGCATACCTCGACGCGAAGCAGATCTTAGAAGGCGCTCGTGAGCGCGATGTCGATGCTATTCACCCCGGATACGGTTTTTTGTCTGAAAATCCGAAATTTGCTCATTCCACACGTGAGTTTGGAATGACTTATATCGGTCCTAGCCCGGAAGTCATCGAGTTGATGGGAGATAAGATTCTGGCGAGAGAATTTGTGTCCAAGGAGGGGTTTAGGATCGCCCCTTCCGAAGAGGAAGGGGAGGATCCTCTTTCCTTCAAAGAACGATCCGAGGCCATCGGTTTTCCTTTGGTCCTAAAGGCGGCCGCTGGAGGTGGTGGAAAAGGGATGCATATCGTTCGATCTGCAAAGGACCTTGTCGGAGCTATAGATCTAGCGAAGGGAGAGGCCGAGAGATATTTCGATGATGGACGAATATATGCGGAGCGATATATCGAAAACCCTAGGCATATCGAAGTGCAAGTGATGGCTGATAAGGCTGGAAATTGTCTTCATTTCTTCGAGCGAGAATGCTCGATACAGAGACGTTTTCAGAAAATTATCGAAGAGTCACCAAGCCTCGCGCTGGATAAAAAATTGAGGAGGAAAATTTGTAGCGAAGCAGTCGGGATTGCAATTGCAGCGAAGTACGAGAACGCCGGTACGATCGAATTTATTCTTGCTCCCGATGGCGAATTTTATTTCTTAGAGATGAATACTCGACTTCAGGTCGAACATCCTGTTACCGAAATGATAACGGGCAGAGACCTTGTGGAGCTGCAGATACGCATTGCAAGGGGAGAAGAGCTTTCGATTGGACAGGAAGAGATTAAAACGAAAGGACATGCCATCGAGTGTCGTGTCTATGCTGAGGACGTCGAACACGACTTTTCCCCCTGCATTGGACGCCTCGTCGATGTGCATGAACCGGTCGCAGAATTTGTTCGGTTCGACTCCGGAGTTGCAAAAGGGTCGGAAGTAAGCGCGGACTTTGACCCCATGCTCGCGAAACTAATTGTTTACGGGGAAACTCGTGAGGAGGCCATTTCTCGTTCCGTGGAATCCCTCAAACAGACGTCGTTCTTAGGAGTGAATACGAACCTCGCGTATCTATCCAGGATTGTTGCACACCCCGCTTTTGTAAAAGGTGAGACCGACACAGGTTTCGTTGCTCGTCATAAACTTGATTTGGCTCCAAAGGAACTGTCGACAAAAAAGCGCCGAATGCTTTTGGCTGCTGCTGCACTGTCCAATCGCGACTTCCGCGAGCGTGTTGAAGCAGTTCCCGAGCCTTATGCGTCAATTGGGGATTGGAGTAATTGATGGGTTATCTCTTTGAACTGTTGGGTGAACAGTCGGTTATCGAGCCCGTTTATCAAGAGGAAGGAATCGGTCTTCGGGTAGACGGAAAGATCACTGATTTGGACTTTAAGGACTTAGGTGGGGGAGACTTCATATTTGAAGTCGATGGGGATATTTATCCTGTGAGAATTGCCACGTCGGGAGACTCTGTATTCATTCATTCTGAGGGAGAAAGCTACGAAATCTTGGCAATTAATTCTCTTGAGAAGGTCGTTGAAGAAGCACGAGGGGTTTCAAGTTCAGATAGCTTGATAGCGCCAATGCCTGGTGTGGTAATTAGGGTTGAGAAAAACGCTGGAGATCCGGTCAAGCGAGGGGAAACGATTCTAGTAATCGAGAGTATGAAACTCCAAACGGCTGTGACATCCTTCAGAGATGGATTCGTGAGTTCGATATTGGTGAAAGAGGGCGGGGGGTTTGAGAAGGGATCGGTGCTAGCCGTTTTGACTAGCGATGAAATTGAGGAAGACCAGTTATGATGCGCAGAATAAGAAGCCAAGTCGATGTGCGAAGTGAGACATTTCAGCGCTATCGCACAGCTAATCGAGCTCGCATCGCTGAGTTTCGAAGGCGTCAAGAACAAGCTCGTTTTGAGAGGCCGGAAAGAGATATGGAACGTCTCGCACACCATGGAAAGCTTTTCGTACGTGAGCGTATCGAGCGACTAATTGATCCCGGCACACCATTTCTCGAATTTTCCAGTTTGGCAGCTAACACGGAATACGGTGGCGAGTCTAAAAGTGCTAGCTCGATTACAGGCATCGGGATAGTGAGTGGTCGAGAAGTCATAGTTCGCGCCGATGATCCCACCATCAAAGGTGGTGCATGGTATCCACTCACAATTAAGAAGATTGTTAGATGTCTTGAAATAGCTATTGAGAATGAACTTCCAGTTATCCACCTGTGTGACAGCGCAGGCGGCTTTTTACCTCTACAGGCAGAGCTTTTTCCTGATAAATATTTGGCGGGAAGGATTTTTCGAAATCAATCAATTCTCTCCAAGATGGGGTGTAAGCAACTTTCGTTAGTGTTTGGGCACTGCACAGCAGGGGGTGCTTATATTCCATCTTTGTCCGACTATGCCGTAATCGTAAGAGGTACGGGAGGTATCTTTCTAGGAGGTCCGCCCTTGGTTAAAGCTGCGACTGGAGAAGTGGTAGATGCTGACACTCTTGGTGGGGCCGACGTCCATACCCAAATTAGCGGTACAGCTGACTATGCTGTCGATTCTGAGGTCGAGGCCCTTTTGCTTGGACGGGAAATAGTTGGGCAATGGACGCGAGGAGAAAAGACTCAGATAGAGACAAGACAACCGGAGGAACCTTTCTACGATAGCTCTGAACTCTATGGGATTATCCCTGACGACATCAAGACTCAGTTCGATATTCGGGAGGTTATTGCTCGGATAGTAGATGGTAGTTACTTCCACGAATACCAACCCGATTATGGCACGACTCTTGTTGCCGGTTTCGCACATATCTGGGGATTTAAGGTAGGTCTCTTAGGCAACAACGGAGTTCTTTTTAATGATAGTTCTTTAAAGGCAGCTCACTTTATGGAGTTATGTAACCAGAACCGAACTCCCCTGGTGTTTCTCCAAAATATTACAGGTTTTATGGTAGGAGCTGATTACGAGGCTCGAGGAATATGTAAAGACGGTGCGAAGATGATCATGGTTCAAAGTTGCAGTGAAGTGCCGAAGTTTACAGTAATGGTTAATGGCTCATTTGGTGCTGGGAATTACGGAATGTGCGGCCGCGCCTTCGATGGGAGGTTTGTGTTTAGCTGGCCGAACCATCAAATCGGTATCATGGGGGCAGAGCAGGCGGCAAGTACTCTTGTTGACGTGAAGGTTCGACAGCTAGAGAGAGCGGGTCAGGAGCTAACGGATCAAGAAGTAGAAGACATTAAGCGTCCAATTCTAGAATCCTATGAAAAAGAGCTGTCTGCTTACTACGCGACATCTCATCTTTGGGATGATGGAATTATTGATCCAGTAGACACGCGCAACGCTTTAGGTATTTCTTTGTCGGCCTCTCTCAACGCACCTATTAACGAGACCACCTATGGGGTACTTAGATTGTGAATGACACTGAACGCGTTAGCCGGTTTAATCTTTCCGATGATGACATTTTCGAGTTGCCCACCGTCTTCAGAACAGATCTTTTTGCTGGAAAGGTCGCCTTGGTTACAGGGGCTGGAACGGGCATCGGAAAGGCAACAGCAAGTTTATTTGCTCGATTGGGGGCTTCCGTAATATTGTCCGGACGCACTCAGGAGAAGCTTGAAAAAACTGGTGATTTAATTCGACGAACCGGCTCAAAATTTCTTGTTGCCGTAGGTAATATTCGAAATCCCGAGCAAGTTGAAGATATTTACAAGCGGTCCTATTCGAAGTTTGGTGCTGTTGATTTCGTGATAAATAATGCGGGAGGCCAGTATCCACAAGACTCTATCGATTTTTCTGTTAAGGGTTGGAACGCGGTTGTTGATACCAACCTAAATGGGACTTGGTATATGATGCAGAAAGCCGCTCAATACTGGCGGGACCGAGGGGGACAGGGCTCGATCGTAAATATTGTTGCGCCCTTCCAGCGAGGCATGCCTGGAGTTACCCATACTGTCGCCGCTCGAGCGGGTATCGTTTTTGCATCCCGCAACGTGGCGGTGGAATGGGCTCCTCTCTCAATTAGAGTGAACTGCGTTGTTCCTGGCCCTATCCTGACTGAAGGGATGGACGTATATCCCGAGGAAGCGTTTGAAGGCTTGAAGCGTAGCAATCTGATGATGCGGCACGGCGATGTTCAAGATATTGCCGAGGCCTGCGTATACCTTTCCGCTCCTAGTGCGAAATTCGTAACAGGTGAAACGCTTACAGTCGATGGCGGTTATCAGATTTGGGGCGAGATGTATCTTGCAGGTCAACCCGACTACTTCAAGCATCCTGATAAAAAGGGAGCGTGAGCTTTTAGTCCTCTTCCTAGGTACCGATCGGCAGGAGGGGGTATCCTGGGTGGATTGTGATGGCCTGCCTTGAAAAGTGTTCGGCGAGCAGATCTTTGGATTGCAGGATTTTCAATTCGTTCATCTTTCGATGGATCGTTAAAATTCGCCACTTCTAAATTACGTCGCGCGTTGTCCGGTTTTTCGGCGAAGTATTTGAATTTTTTCCTTAAGCCCTCTCATATGAGGATGAATAAGTCTGACCCGTTCGTACGCCTCGAGCGCATTCCGTAATTCACCTAAGTTCTCATAAATCATTCCACGGCCTTCAAGTGCACCGAAGTGACGGGGTTCTAGAATTAATGTTGACTCGATATCCTCTAGAGATTCCTTAAATTCTCCTCGCAAAAATCTTACGGTTGCCCTTTTGTTCCAGCCCTCCGAAAATTCGGGGTCAAGGGAAATGACTTGATTGAAAAAATTTAATGCACGATCGTAATCACGTTGCCCGAGTGCTCGTATTCCTTTCCTCATCAGCGAGTCAACATCTCCTCTTCCTGAATCTGTCCACAAGCGCCAGATTTTTCTCTCAATCCGAAGGACACTTCGACCTGGAGGAATACTTTCCTTGGAAAGAAGATCAAAGAGTTGGGAGAGGCCCTTATCAGTTTGTCGAGCATTTGCTGGGGTTGTGGCCAGGAGTGAAACAATCAAGACACACGAGACAATGCCAAGTACATGGATAATAAGTCTTCTGTTGCCGCGTCCTGCTATTTCCTGAAAAATGTCTGCTCGTTGCATCTGCAAGTCCCGAAAAATAGATTTCAAAAGTAAGACGTTCTCTTTTTCAGAAGATCAACTTCTTTCAACGAATTCGAGCACGTTTCCTGCTGGATCTCTGACCATGGCTATCGTGGTCCCAGGGCGAATTTCTGTGAGTGGTATCTCAAACGGTACGTTTTCTTCGGTCAGCTTAGTTACTACTTCCTTGATGTTTGAGATCACCATCGTGAAATATCGAATGCCTTCTTGAGCTTGTAAACCTTCCGGTCCACTTTGCTTGGCTTCCTTCGGGACGAGGAGTTTAACGTCACTATTACAATATTGAAGTCGGTGGAGAGTACCGAGCCCCATCGTAATTTCTTCTGTTTTTTCAAGGCCTAGTATGTCCCGATAAAAATGTAGGCATTCGGTTGGGTCGCTTACAACGATACCCAGGTCGATATTTTGTTTAACGGGGTTCATTAACATAGTGTCTCCTAGTTAGTTTTAGTTCGAGGTGGGAGATTTTCAAAATTTCCCTTTCGTTTTTCTGCGTTTGCCTTTATCGCTTCCTGCATTTCTTTAGGCTGCAGCATACTCGCGTTCCAGATGCTGATATAATCAAGAGTGTCTGATGTGTTGTGATCCTTTGAGTAATTGATGATTTGTTTAGTCCCAAAGATTGCGAGGGGTGCCTTTTTTGCGATTTCTTGAGCGGTCTCCATGACTCCAGAAAGCATCTATTCGTGGTTAGGGTATATCCTGTTAATCAGCCCTGCATCTAAGGCTTCCGCGGCAGTCATTCTTCTCCCAGTATAGGCCAACTCTTTCGCGAGGCCTTCGGGGACCAAGCGCGTAAGGCGGGGAAATGTGCCAACGTCTGCGGTCATCCCGATGTTAATCTCTTGAATACAAAAAAAGGCGTCGGCAGTCGCGTATCGCATATCTGCAGCAGTTACCAAGTCCATACCGCCCCCAATACACCCTCCTTGAATTGCGACCAGTACGGGCATTCTGGCTTTCTCGAGACAACTCACTGTATTCTGGAAACGTTTCACAAGTTCGTACACACGGGCACCACGTGTTATCGGGGAGTCATTTCCACTTAATGTATTGTTGGATTCAAAGACAGACAGATCCATGCCGGCCGTGAAGTGTTTTCCCGTCGAGGAAATCACGATTACGCGAGCTTTGCCTTTGCTGTCAATGTCATCAATAACTTCAGGAAGCCTATTCCAAAAGTCCAAGGTCATAGAATTAAATCTCTCCGGCCTTGCAAACCGGACGTGCGCTATCTCATCCTGGATTTCTATTTCAAAGCATTCGTCACTCATTAACTCGACTCCTTCTTCAGCTGCCATTCTATGACACTATTGCAATATTCGCGGAAATCCGTCGAAGGACACGAATGGCGTGACATCTTTTTCCCCTGTTCCTTACGTTGTTTCCAAGTCGATTTGAAGTGTTTTTGCCTCATCGTAACAGACTGTTCTCACTCGACGTATTGCCAAAGCTTTCATTAAAGAGCAGCATGTAGTTCGGTTTTGGCCAAGAGGAGGTTTCAAATGGCTGCAGTTGAGTTCAAAGTGGATGGAAATATAGCCGTGGTCACGCTTAATCGGCCGGAGGCTCGGAATGCCGTCTCTCCTGAAGTGGCGGTCCGCTTGGCAAAAGCATGGGAAGAGATCAAAAGCAACGACCAAATCCGTGTGGCGGTGCTGACAGGTGAAG
>CAYOGP010000030.1:0-12929 GCA_964403555.1 uncultured Spirochaetales bacterium
TAACCTCACTAGTTGGAAAAGTCTCTCCAATAGTGAAGCAAAGTTCGTTTTCGATTCCGGCACCTTCCGCTATAGAACTCAGAGGAATGTTTCCTCCATTAGATTGAACACCGGATTTCAATAAATATCCAAACGGCTGATCATTTGTGCCTAAGCGTTCTCGGACTCGAATTGATGTAAGTCCTATTTTCCAGCCGGCCAATTCTTCGCCTTGCTCTAGCCTGCGATTCAGTATGCCCAACTGAACCTGCAAAGAAGACGAAAAGTCTAGGTCAACTTCCCACTTTTTGGGAAGCTGTATTCCTTCACTTCGGAAGTTCCACAATTTTTCGATAATTTGTTCTATGTCAGGCAAAGTTTTTCTCCTGCGTTCTAATGAGGTTTCCAGCCGGACTTCAGCTGTCGTGCGATAACCATATTTTGAATTTCATTTGTTCCTTCATAAATTCTAAGTACCCGTGCGTCACGGTAATACTTTTCTACGGATGTATTCTTAAGGAATCCGTAACCGCCATGAATCTGGAGGGCCTCGGAAGATACCCATTCGGCGACATCTGAAGAGAATGCTTTTGCCATAGATGCTTCGGCAATCGGTTTTTTCCCTGCATCTTCAAGGCTCGCGGCATGTAGAGTGAGGGCACGTGCAGCAGTTACCCGAGTAGCCATTTCGGATAGTTTGAAAGATATAGCTTGATGCTCATTAAGTTTTTTTCCAAAAGTTTCACGATGATCTGCGTAGTCTAAAGCGGCTTCCAATGCCGCGCGTGCCACGCCTACAGACTGGGCTGCAACACCGATGCGGCCTCCGTTTAGGTAAGAAAGCGCAATTTTATAGCCCTCTCCATCGGTACCTAGTAAATTTTCCGAAGTAATTTCAATGTCGTTAAATAAAATTTCGGCAGTGTCGCAATTTCTATGGCCTAGCTTATCTTCCAGACGTTCGACGTGAAAACCAGGAGTATCTGTCGGAATTAAGTAGGCACTGAATTCGGAACCCTTCGATTTTAGACCATGCCGCGCGATAACCATCGCAATATGTGCACTTTTACCGGCGGTTACGAATTGTTTTGAACCACGGAGAATCCTACGGGAGTCGGTGGTTTCAACACGGGAGGAGATTGCAGCTGCGTCGGATCCGGCGTTGGCCTCGGTCAACAAAAAACATCCACGTTTTTCCCCTGTCGCTAGGGGTATGAGAAATTTTTCAATTTGTTGCCTGGTACCATAGTCTTTTATTGCTGTTGTCACGGGAGAGTTTGAAACATTAATGAGATTGCATATTCCACAATCAGCAGCGGCGAACTCTTCGGTAACGAGCGCGTATGAAACAAAGTCTAAGCCCGCACCACCGTATTCTTTGGGCACAAGCATGCCAAAAAAGCCAAGTTTAGCGATTCCTTCTAATGTGGTCTCGGGAACTCCGCTACCCTGCTTTTCCCAAGCAAGGGCGTGGCTCGCGATTTCGCGCTGCGCAAAGTCGCGAGCCGTTGCTCTTAACGCCAATTGGCGTTCGCTAAGAATCATCGAGCTTTTTTACCTAGCTCTCCCGCTCGAGGACCACGACAGGTATCTCCCGAGAGGTTTTGGCCTGGTAGTCATTGTACGGCGGGTATAGTTGTGCAAGCTGATCCCATAGGGTCTGTCTTTCGTTGCCCTCTACCGTTCTCGCTCGGGCACTGAATTTTTCACCGAGAATTTGTACCTCTACAGAAGGATTGGCCTCAAGATTTAGATACCAGACAGGGTGATCCGGAGCACCGCCTTTGGAAGCTACTATCACAGGACCAGCTTCCGACTCTCCATAAATAAGTGGCAGGACTGAAGGATTACCCGATTTCCGACCGGTAGTAGTTAAAAGAAGGCAAGGGATAGGACCGGGACCTCCTACGGCGGTCGTGTCAAACATGTGTCCGTCACTTCCATCGGTTGCCAAATAAGCATCAAGATGTTTTTGTATCCATTCAGGCAAGGCCATAAGAATTCTCCTTTTTTAGACGAACCAGGAGTCTAGCCTCTCTTCGCCCCAAATTTTGGAGATTCTTTGTTCCGTTTGGAACTAAAATTGATTATTCACTGCCTCGAGGTGAAAAATTAAAAGATCTTGACCATTCTCCTAAGACCTTCCAAGATATTTGCTTAGTTTACTTGCAAGAGACTTAAAACGGCGTTAGCTAGGAAATGGAGTTCAAATGTTAGTAGTTTCGGGTCACCTCAGGATAGATCCTAATAATTTAGAAATTGCCAAGAAGGCTATGCAGGAAGTCATGACGGAAACCCAAAAGGAAGCAGGCAATATTAGTTATGTCTTTACCCATACCCTGGATGAGCCGGGTCACTTCCGGATCTTCGAAGAATGGGATTCTCAGGATGCGCTCGATGCTCACATGAAGGCGCCACATATGGCGGTTTTCGGAAAAGCAATGGGTGGTTTCGGAGTGACTGAAATTCTTATTAAGCGATATCAAGTGGGAGAAGTAGACACATTGCTGGAGAAGGGATCTTAAGATGGCACTTCCACAAGAAATAGGCCCTCTAAATGCTGAGCTTATGGACACTCTTGTCCGTACTCGTGACGTTGACTGGATTCCTGACCCTGGAGATCCGAAGCGAGGGTCCATGAAAATTTTATGGACTTGTGAGGAAACAGGACGTTGGGCAGTTTTGTTTCGCTGGCTGAAAGGATATGTGGCGCCTCAACATAAGCATCTCACCGCAGCTCATACTTTTGTTTTATCTGGAAAGCTTCAGGTTAGAGATGGAACTCTTGAGGCGGGCGATTATGTCTATGAGCGAAATGGAATGATTCACGGCGCTACTGAAGCGTTGGAAGATACCGAGTATCTTTTTCTCTGTGACGGACCGGTTCTATTCTTTGAAGAAAGCAAAGGTTTCACAGGATATCTAGGGTGGGAGGAGCTGCGACGGATTGAACAGGCTTCTTCTCCCGCTAACTAGCTCGTGATAGTTGAGTACTTTCAATTGGGTTTTCTATCCGAAGTCGAGTGCAAAATTTATTGGGTACTAGGTAGTTGATGACTCGGCGACTTGTAATTCTCTTGCTCGGTGTGATGATGGTTCTTTCATGTGACTCAGAAGGCGAACCAGAAAGAGTCCTTGGAAAACTCAAACCAAAAAGGGAAGCTCTTGTCCCCAGTGAAAGTAAAGTCAAAGGTAGTCGTCTTTCTGGGGCTCTTGATTGGAATGAGGAAGGGATAGCCTGGACTCGCTACGATTCAGGTTTAGAAGAGGCACGAGCCAGCGGCAAGCCTATTTTAGCTTTAGTTTATGCGGACTGGTGCGCGCACTGTAAGAAATATGGTGAGAACTTCTTCGAATCGAAGATTGAAGATATTTCCAAAAAGTATGTAATGGTCTTAGTCAATCAGGATAAAGAGCCTGCTACAAGTAGGTATCTCTCACCAGATGGAATTTATACCCCACGTACTTTCATACTCTCTTCCGAAGGCGAAATACGAGACGATATCTTTGCAGTTCCATCACGATTTCAATTCTTTTACGATTATCGGAGCCCCGAAAATATTCTTAATGCAATGAAAAAGGGTTTGTCGAAACCAAAGACGTGAGCATTTTGTCTTATTCAGGTTTTAGGAATCACGGTCTTTTAAGACACCCTTTTCATCTCGCAATTCTGGACCGACCACTCTAGCTCCCCCATCGCCGAACTTTTGATCACGTTCAAGTAAAGCTTTCTTAAGTCCACTTTCTTTCATTGTTCGTCGGAAATTTTCTGCGCTTTCCGCCTGATGCCCGCGTGCATCATTTTCAGCAGCTAATCTTTGCAGTGTCCGAGCCCCCATTAGTTCTAAGCCGAGGTTTACTACTCTTTTGTTTGCCGACAAAAGATCTTGATCGATTTCGCCAAGCCTTTTCGCCAAGCCTTCTACCTCACCCTCTAAGTGTTCTATCGCCACAGCTTTCATTACCAACCCGATTTGAGCCGCTTCTTCTCCCGTAATTGTATCTCCGGTTAACGTAAGTCTCTTAGCCCACTGTGGTCCGACTAGGTAAAGCCACATGTGGTTTGGAAGGGCGCCAAGATCTCTGGCAGGAGGGAATCCAAGAACAGCATCATTTGATGCAATCACCATGTCGCAGAGAAGTGCGATGTCCGTGCCGCCTGCAAGACAATGTCCGTGAACTTGTGCGATAACAGGCTTATGCATATCAAAAATTGCCATTCTCAAACGCTGCGCCCGTTCTAAGTGCCACGCATCGTCATCGAACCTTCGCATTCCTCTGTACGTTCCGAAAGAGGTTTTCTTTTTTATACCGCCGAAGTTAGTTAAATCGTAACCAGCACTAAAGCATGGACCAGCGCCACGAAGAATTACTGCATGGACTGTTCGATCTTCATCCGACTCCCAAAGGGCATCATGAAGCAAAGATAAGAGATCAAAAGAGAGAGCGTTTCTTTTGCTAGGCCTATTGAGAGTGATACGAGCTATTCGATCTTTTACCTCGTATTTTAAGATGTCATTCATGTATCTCTCGAATCCTTTTTACCAACTTTGTTCGGTATTCTTTAGTAAGGTATCGAGCCTTACTTAATTAACTGTCTTATCTCATGAAAATGAATATTTTCGTTCGTTTGCACTAATTCAAAAAGAACTTGTTCTACGGTCGCCGGAAGTGCTCCGGAAAAAAACATCTTTTCAAGGCCTTGCTCATGCTCAAGAATCGATCTCGACGTCAATGCATCGACCGGAAGGTGCACAGTATAGCCTTGGTTAATTAGATCGTGAACGCTTTGATTTACACATACATGAGTTTCAATCCCAGAGACTATGACGTGCTTTTTTCCTAGGCCGACAACCCATTCGGGTAAGTTTGTGCACTTCCAAATAGAGCAGGAACCTTTCTCGAATCTCTTTGAATTTTTCGGCAGAGCATTCAAGATGTCCGAACAAGTTGGTCCTAGCCCTTTGGGGTATTGTTCGGTGTAAATCACAGGAATATTCATAATAGAAGCTGCTTCTATCAGTATACGGGCTCTCTCGATTGTTTGTTCTCCCCGATGAAGTACAGAGCGGTAGTTTTCTTGAAAGTCTATAATTATTATTAGACTGTTTTCTGATTCAATAACGTTAGGGTGATTCTGAGTAGTTGTCATAAAAACAAAGCCTACATTGCCTTTCGAGATGACGGAGCTATTGCCTTGTAATGTCGGCGCCCAAAGCTCGCAAGCGTGCATCTACGTTTTCGTAACCACGATCCACCTGATCTGCATTCATAATGAGTGATTCTCCTTCTGCGCAAAGAGCCGCCGCTATTAACGCCATTCCTGCCCGAATGTCAGGCGACGTCAATCTATCGCCTTGAAGTCTACTAGGCCCGGTCACAACGGCTCGGTGAGGATCACATAGAATGACCCGGGCGCCCATTGAAATTAAGCGATCTACAAAGAACAGACGATTCTCAAACATTTTTTCATGTATTAAGACTGTACCTTGTGCTTGGGTTGCAAGAACAAGAGCGATCGAGGTCAGGTCACTAGGAAAACCTGGCCATGGAGCATCATCGACTTTTGGAATTGCTCCATCGAAATCGTTTTGGACGATAAGTTCTTGTCCACCAGGCACGAAGACTCGGTCACGATCAATTTCTAAACTTACGCCGAGCTTTGCGAAGACCATCTGAATCATTCTCATATCGTTTGCATTGGTGTTGAGAACGGTTAACTCCCCTCCTGTCATTGCAGAAATCGCGACAAACGAACCAACCTCGATATGGTCTGGAGCGATCGTATGAACACAGGGAGTGAGAGTCGATTTCCCGGAAATCTCAAGCACGTTTGTTCCTATCCCACGAATCTCCGCTCCCATGCCAATGAGTTGCTTGCATAAGCCCTGCACGTGCGGTTCGGATGCAGCATTGGCAATTCGGGTATCGCCCGATGCAACCGCTGCTGCCATAACCGCATTTTCGGTAGCCATAACACTTGCTTCATCCAGAAAGATATCGGCACCATGGAAACCATGAGGAAGGTTTAGAATGTATTGGTTTTCCCGGGTCTCGATTTTAGCTCCAAGTTGTCTCAGGACGCTTACATGTGTGTCGATCCTGCGACGCCCTATTCTATCTCCGCCGGGCCTAGGTAGAGTGGCTTCCCCATTCCTGTGAAGAAGTCCGGGCGCAAGTAAAAATGATCCTCTGATCGCCCGGGCGAGTTGAGCAGCGGGTGCGCTGTTCTCACTGTTTGCCGTTTCGATCGACAGATTGTTTCCTGGTGCCCATTCGACCGAAGCTCCTAGACCCGTCAAGATTCTTAGTAACGTATTTACGTCTCGGATATTCGGAACGTTATGCAGGAAATTTTGGCCGGAGGCCAATAATGTCGCGGCTAACGTAGGTAAAGCTTCGTTCTTATTACCAGCTGGTTGAAATTCTCCACGGATCGAATTTCCGCCTCTGATCAAAAAGCATTGGTCTTGACGTTTTTCTTCACTTTGTTCGTTCATTATCGACTCATTCAAAAGGCTACCTAACTCGGTCGAAAGAAAGATCGCATTTTGCCTCTCTTTCGAAACGTTTGGATCAACTGATTGTCCCAACCTGTTACACGATGAATTGGGGGAAAACCACTGAAAAGCACCTCTTTATTGTATTAGCTCTTAGGGGCGTCCAAGAGGACCATCGCTGGAGCCAGGCCAAATCCGAAAAAGTCCGAAAGCTGCTCTTATGACCGTCCAACCGCCTGTTATCCACCAGATAGCCAAAAGTGAGATGCTCCCAAACAAATGTATGGCCAATCCTCCAGCCATCAAAGCTACTAACATTCCTTTTCGCAGATAAGCGTAGTCTCCGGAACCCCAATGGATGCCATCTGTAGCAAACACAAGAGCGTTAACAGGCATTTGCAAACTTGCGAGAATCCAGGCCGAACGGAACGCGTTTTCGGCCTCCTTCGAAACGAATAACCAAATGAAGGTGTCTTGGCTTAAAATAAAAGCGCCACACATTACAATCCCAGTTGATGCTGCCCAGATGCACGCGACCTTCACGACTTGGCGGGCGGCTCGAATCTCACGTCTCCCCAAGAAAAAGCCGATCAAGGCTTGGGCCGCATGGGAGTAGGCATCGAGTAAAAACGCCGAGAACATCCAAATACTTCGAATAGCCTGATGAGCGGCTCCCGTTTCATTCCCTAGTTGATTGGCCGCACGGGTTGCAAGGAGCAGGAATAACAAAAGGGCTCCGGAGCGGGCTATTACGTCGAACCCGATTTTAAGTAACGCGCGGATGTGACTTAAAGAAGGAGTAGCCGTAAGAACTAGGTTTTGCCTGGTAGCCACTAAAGTTGCAAAGGCCCCTAGCCATTGGCTGACTGTACTTGCCATTGCTGCCCCGCTGACCCCTTGGGAGGGGATTGGGCCAAAACCGAAGATGAGAAGAGGGTCAAGGACAAGGTTGATGATATTCACGAATAGTGCGATTCGAAGTGGCACAGATGGCTTTTGAAGGCCGCGTAATGCACCAAAACCTGCGGCCATTAAAAGAACTGCGGGAGCACCCAGAAGTCTTAAATACAAGTAGTCGGAGGCGGACTGTTGCGCTTTGCCTTCTGTACCCATTGCCGAGGCTATGGATCCGCACAATGGAAGTAAGGAAATAGCAAGGATTAGCCCCAAGACGGTGGCTATGCAGAATGCCGAGCTTACGATTTGCCCGGCACGGCTATGATTTTCTGCGCCGAGCGATTTGGAAACCTCGGTTTGAGTGCCGATGCCTAGGAAATTAAAGACCCAAAGGGCGGCCGAAACTGCCGCCGTTCCTGCCCCAAGCCCGGCTAATTCTGCAGTTCCTACTCGGGCTATGAAGGCCGTGTCTACCAAACCAACCAGTGGTTCCGCTATTAGACTAACGCAGACAGGCGCGGCTAATCCGAGAAAGGCCCGATTGGGTCGTTTCTTAAAAAGGACTGCAGGTAGTGTTTCGCTCGAAGGCGTTTTAATTCGACCTTCCCAGGAGACTCAGTACCCTTTGCCTACTCGCTACGTTGAGCTGACTCGATTACCACTCCTTTACGAGGGTCGCCGACCTCCACTTCGCCTATCGCGTCGACCACGTCCATGCCGTCAACGACCTTTCCAAAAACAGCATAACCGAAGTCGCGAGAGCCGTTATTTAGAAAATCATTGTCTACTAAATTTACGAAAAATTGGGAAGTGGCGCTGTCTACGACGCTTGTTCTTGCCATTGATAATGTTCCGCGATCGTTCTTCAGGCCGTTTTTTGCCTCGTTTTTGATGGGAGCCCTCGTGTCTTTCTCCGCACCGTTGGAGGTCATCCCTCCGCCTTGTATGACAAACCCGGGAACGACCCGATGGAATACCGTCGCATCGTAGAATCCATCATCTACGTATTGCAAAAAATTCTCGACGGATATTGGCGCATCTTCAGGAAACAATTCGATACGAATATCTCCCTTAGCGGTTTTCATGGTGACCATTGATTTCTCCATTCCAGCGTCTTCTCCTGGGAGGTGTCCATCCGCTATAGCGCCCCAAGCGAAAAAAGCGGAGATGCCCAGACCAGCCACAAGCGCGACAAGCCCTAGTGACTTGCCGTGTAGGCCATTTGAATTTACTTTTCCCATAAAGTTCCTCTCAACCCATCTTAGCCCGAGTGCGTTACTATGGTTTGCCTCGACGGGTGCCCTATGCAATTTGTTCAAGTTACGGGTTGCGCATGAACCTCTGGTATCCGAATAATCTAGTCGAACCCGTCCGGGAGGGAAATCGTTAATGACGAAACGTGTGAAAGAAATTCTCAGCTGGTATGCCTCCGATAATGCCGGGACCTTGAACAATCTTGCGAGGCTGCTCAATCACGGCCGGTTAGGTGGGACTGGAAAGTTGGTAATTCTTCCTGTAGATCAGGGATTTGAGCATGGGCCTGCCAGAAGTTTCGCCAAGAACCCGTCCGGCTACGATCCTCGTTACCATTTTGAATTAGCCATAGACGCTGGTTGCAATGCTTACGCTGCTCCCCTGGGCTTCTTGGAAGCTGGTTCGATGGAATTCGCGGGCGATTTGCCGACGATTCTTAAGCTGAACAGTTCAGATTCGCTCTACGGTGGTGATGATCCATGCCCTGCAATTACTGGTAGTGTTGATGAGGCTCTGCGTTTGGGGTGCGCAGCTATCGGATTTACGATTTACCCAGCGTCCGCCTACCGGAACGATATGTATGACCAAATAAGAGGTTTAACGGAGGAGGCCAAAAGGAAGGGCTTGGCAGTAGTCATTTGGTCCTATCCCAGGGGCTCTGGTGTAAGTAAGCAAGGTGAGACAGCTATAGATGTGGTTGCCTATGCGGCTCAAATTGCGGCCCAACTCGGTGCCCATATAATTAAAGTTAAGCCGCCGGATTCAAATATTGAGCAGGATGCTGCCCGGAAGGTTTACGAATCAGAAGGAATCCCCATTTCTACTTTGTCAGAGCGAATTAGACACGTCGTTCAGAGCGCGTTTAATGGGCGTAGAGTCGTCATCTTTTCTGGAGGTCCTGCTAAAGGCCGAGACGAAATCCTTGAGGAGATCCGCGGTATAGCGGAAGGTGGAGGATTTGGATCTATCATGGGTCGTAACTCTTTCCAGCGACCAAAGGCGGAGGCGATCGATTTGCTACACGCCGTGATGGATATACACGCAGAAGCCTAAGGCCCAAGCGGGCGGATTCAGACCGGCAGTATATTTCGTGGTTTTAAAGATCTATTTAGGTATCGCTTAAATTTGACGGAGGGATCTCGATGCCAGCCGACAGGATTTCGAAATTACAGCGACGCTCATGTGCCGGGGGTTCAGTTCGAGTGGAGGGCTGGCTTCGAAGCGCAAGACACGGAAAGGAGCGTTCTTTTTTAGATTTGAATGATGGATCCTGTCTTTCAGGTATTCAAGTTGTTGTAGAACCGGATTTGCCTAATTACCAAGCTCTGGTGAAGACTTTAAAAAATGGTTGTGCGGTCAGCGTATTTGGTGAGTTAGTTGCTTCCCCTGGAAAATCCCAGAGATACGAGATCCTCTCAAAAGAGATTGATCTCGTAGGGGAAGTAGCGGACGACTATCCCCTTCAGAAGAAGCGTCATAGCTTCGAGTTCCTTAGAACAATCGCACATCTCCGGCCACGAACTAACACGCTCGGTTCGGTCTGGCGAGTAAGAAATGCAGCCACCATGGCGATACATAATTTCTTTCAGACACGGGACTTTCTTTATCTCCATTCTCCAATAATAACTTTGTCAGATGCGGAGGGTGCTGGCGAGATGTTTCGCGTGACGACTTTAGATGCGAAACGTCTACTTCAGGAAGATGGTCGGGAGGACTTTTCAAAAGATTTTTTCGGTGATGAAACACATCTAACAGTTTCCGGACAGTTAGAGGCTGAGATTGGCGCTTTAGCGATGCACGATGTTTACACTTTCGGGCCAACTTTCCGAGCAGAAAACTCAAATACGAGTCGTCATTTGGCAGAATTTTGGATGGTGGAACCTGAAATGGCATTCTGCGATCTCGAAGAAGATATAGAAGTCGCGAAAGATTTTCTTAAAGAAGTCATTCAAGCGGTTCTTTCAGATTGTGAAGAGGACTTAGCGTTCTTTAACGAACGCATTGAGAGGAATCTTTTGAACAGTCTAAGCAACGCCGTGAAAACCCAACCAGTCCACATGACTTACACTGAAGCGATCGCAGTCCTCAAAGGTAAATCGAAAGGGTTTACCTTTCCTGTTTCCTGGGGGGCCGATCTGCAAAGTGAGCATGAAAGATTTCTTTGTGAGGAGTACGTAAAAGGTCCCGTGGTAGTGACGGACTATCCAAAGGACATCAAGGCGTTCTACATGTATGTGAATGATGACGAGAAGACTGTGAGAGCAGTGGATGTGCTTTTACCTGGAATCGGTGAGATAATTGGAGGCTCTCAGAGAGAGCATCGCCACGACGTACTGTCTCTGCGCCTGATGGAGGCTGGATTGCCACTCGACCGATATAAGTGGTATCTCGACCTTCGACGTTTCGGCGGGGTCCCTCACTCAGGCTTTGGTCTAGGCTTCGAGAGGTTAATGCTGTTCCTGACAGGGATGTCGAATATTCGAGATGTAATACCTTTCCCCCGTGTTCCAGGTTACGCAGATTTTTAGAGCGCTAAAGTAGACATGAGTAAGGATGGCGTTGTTCATCCTTGAAACTCTTCAGGAGATTTTTGAATGCGAAACCCTCGCGATTTTATGCAGCCACTAGCGATAGGCGCGCCTAGACCCTTAACGGATATTCCCTTACGGCCATCTCGAATGATTCATTTTTTCGACCCGAGTAATGAAAAAATGGCGTCAAAGATACCTGAGTTGTCTCAAAAGGTAGATATCCTCCTTGGAAATCTCGAAGATGCGGTGCAGGTAGACAATAAGATCGCTGCGAGGGAAGGGCTGGTCAAGATTGCAAAATCTACCGATTTCGGCGATACGCAACTTTGGTGCCGCGTTAATAGTTTAGACAGTCCGTGGTTTTTAGATGACATGCTGAGAATTGTCTCCGAGGCAGGTCAAAAACTTGACGTAGTAATGATTCCGAAAGTTCAGGGGCCATGGGATATTCATTTCGTTGATCAACTCCTAGCTCAATTAGAAGCTAAAGCTGGGCTAAGTCGCCCAATCCTTATCCATGCAATTCTAGAAACCGCTCTTGGAGTGGCTAATGTCGAAGAGATTGCAGCTGCTAGCCCTCGGATGCAGGGCATGAGTCTTGGTCCGGCCGACCTCGCTGCTTCGAGAAGAATGAAGACTACTAGGGTAGGAGGCGGTCATCCAGGCTACGTAGTGCGCAAGGACCCTGATCCCGACAACCTGGAAGCTGAGCGTTTGTCTGTTCAGCAGGATTTGTGGCACTACACCATTGCTCGAATGGTCGACGCATGTGTCGCGACCGGTGCTTTACCATTCTACGGTCCATTCGGAGACATTAAGGATACGATTGCATGTGAGGATCAGTTTAGAAACGCATTTATTCTGGGTTGTGTAGGAGCATGGTCATTACATCCTGTCCAGATTGAAATTGCTCGACGTGTTTTCAGTCCTCCACCTGAAGAAGTTAGATGGGCCAATCGCGTTTTGAAAGAAATGGGAGACGGAACCGGTGCTGTGATGATTGATGGAAAGATGCAAGATGATGCGACTGTGAAACAGTGTAAGGTTATTGTTGATCTTGCCAAGCTGATTGCTACGCGCGACGAAGATATGGCGCGAGCATATGATCTTAGTGATTAGGGAGAAAGCAGATGAGCCAATTTGACCTGGCCTCCGTTGACTATATTTTGACGACTACGAGATCAGTTCGTAAGAGGCTTGATTTTTCTCGACCGATCTCAAGAGAGATTCTCGAAGAGTGTCTCGAAATTGCAATTCAAGCTCCGACGGGAGGGAATAGACAGGAGTGGGAGTTTATTTTTGTTACGGACGAAGATAAGAAGAAAGCTATCGCAGACCTTTATCGTCCGGTCTTCGCGGCATATTATAAATCTCCTCGTAAGGAGTATTCGGCGGATGATCCTCGGGCGAAGTCTGCCCCACGTGTGATGGACTCTGCGGCATACCTCGCGGAACACATGCAAAAGGCTCCTGTTTATTTTCTGGCTTGCTTCCATGGACGAGTGGAATCTGAAATGCCAGTAGCTCAGGCTTCCAACTATGGCTCAATCTTGCCGGCAGTTTGGTCCTTCATGCTGGCCGCGCGTGCGCGAGGGATAGGTTCGGCATGGACAACGCTTCATATTGTAAAAGAAAAAGAGACTGCTGAAATCCTCGGCCTACCGGAAAATATTACACAGGCTGCGCTTTTGCCGATGGCGTATTACTCCGGGGAAGACTTTAAGCCAGCCTCACGTGTTCCAGCGGCGAAGCTCACTCATTGGAATCA
>CAYOGP010000031.1:0-2897 GCA_964403555.1 uncultured Spirochaetales bacterium
AACAGACTTTATCTTGAATAACAAACGTTATTCAGATCCTAAGATCATGATCGGTGGAAATAATTTCGGCTGCGGGAGTTCCCGAGAAATGGCAGTCTGGGCACTGGTTGATTACGGAATCCGCTCCGTTATTGCACCAAGCTTTGGAGAAATATTTTTTAATAATTGCTTTCAAAATGGGGTTTTGCCTATTCAGTTGCCCGAAAAAGAAGTTGAGAATCTAGTGCGAGAAATAGAAGTTTCGGATAGCCCCCTAATGACAATTGATTTAGAGGAGCAAAGGATTGGAAGTCCAGCAGGAAACCACGTAGCATTTGATGTGAATGGTCTAAGGAAAAATGCTCTTTTACTGGGTCTTGACCCAATCGAAGCCACTCTAAGCCAATCGGACGCGATCGATGCATTTCAGAACAAAGACAGAATGACCAGGCCGTGGATCTATTCGCCTGGGAAATAAGTTAGACATTAGAAAGGATTGCCAATGAGCAACGCGCATAATTACGAACTGCCGAATTTTGACAAACTTCTGGGCGCGCTCTTTAACCGTATAGAACAGCAATACAAGCCGCTCTTGCTCGCACTTCTAGAGTATGTCGCGGCCGAAAAATATCGAGAATGGGCTAATGCCGCAGAATTCAAATCCGTGCGAGATCAACTGCTTGCTTGTGCTCAAAGAGAAGAGGAAATAGCTCGAAAAATCGAAGAGCTCTATCCAGACCCGAAATTAAAACAAGAAGAAATTTTTCAGACTATCCCGGAGCTCGCGCAGGCTTCGGAAGGGCTCTTTGGCGAAAAATCAACCCAACACCAGATAGCAGTTTTAGCAGCCGGTGAAAGGTGGGGAAGTGACGTTTGGAAAACCTTAGCGGACGACGAAGGCGAGCCAGAAAAACGGAAAGTTTTCTTAAGTTGCCGACCACTAGAGGAAGCAAACGCAGAAGTTTTAGAAAAACTTTTGTTATCCACTAACCAGGAGCCCTGAGGAAGGACAATCCCGTCCGTGACCCTGGTATGATTGGAGATTAGAAACTCAAGGAGCACGCATGAACGCCCGAAATGCAGTTACCCCACTTACGCTTGGAATCATCTCGGCTTTAATCGGCCTGTTTATCATCAATAGCGCAAATGCTGAGACCGGAGAACCAGAACAAACGTCAGGTCACTGGCCAGCCAGTCAGCCGATTGGAGGCGAGCTTGGACCTGTCACCGACGAAATGCTCAAACAAGCTCCAAGTAACAATGAAGAGTGGTTACACTTTGGCGGAAATTATGCCGGTCTGCGTCATAGCCCCGTCACTTCCCTGAATCCAGAGTCCGTAAAAGACCTGAAGGCCGCTTGGGTCTTTCCTACTGGAGTTCCAGGTCAACTCGAGGCAAATCCGATTCTTTACGACGGCGTCCTCTATGTAACTTCTGCGCATAATCGAATCTTTGCTGTAGACCCAGGAACGGGCGAACAACTTTGGCGATATGATCATCCGCAACCGGACAACATGCTACTCTGCTGCGGCCCCGCGAATCGCGGAGCTTCCATCGCTGGAGATGCGATCTTGATGGGCACGCTTGATTCTCGTCTCGTCGCCCTAGACCGAAGAACCGGCTTAGTACTCTGGAACACTGAGATTGAACCTTATACTGAAGGGTTCAGCGTGACTTCAGCTCCTCTTATAGTTGGCGATATAGCCGTAGTTGGTATGGGCGGAGCAGAGTTTGGAATAAGAGGCTTCTTTGACGCATACGATGTCAAAACCGGAGAAAGAAAATGGCGCACCTATACGGTTCCAGGAGCCGGCGATAAAGAAACGGAAACTTGGGCAGGTAATTCTTACGAAACAGGTGGAGGCTCTGGTTGGGCAACGGGAGTGTACGACCCCGAACTTGACACGATTTATGTCGCCACGGGAAACCCTGCCCCAGACTGGAACGGTGATCTTCGCAAAGGCGATAATCTTTGGACCGATTCTCTGCTTGCGCTGGACCCTGCAACAGGAAATCTCAAATGGTATTTTCAATTCACTCCGCATGATATTTGGGATTACGATGGAAACTCAGAACTTTGGATCGTAGATCTGGAAATTGGTGGTGAAACCAAAAAGGTTATCGCTCAAGCTAATCGAAACGGCTACCTATACATTATTGAACGGACGACTGGAAAGTTTCTCCGAGCAACCCAGTATGTCGACAATTTAAACTGGGCAATAATCGACAAGCAGGGTCGCCCGATTGTTAATCCGAAATACGTTCCGGCAGAGCCCGGAGAAAAACCGGCAAGAATCTGTCCTGGCTTAGGTGGCGGAAACCAGGCTGCATATGCCGGCGCCGTTGATCCCCAAAAAAATGTAGCTTTTGTTCAGGTAATAGAAAGCTGCAGCGAAATGGTTAAGAGCAGTCCCATTTTCATAAAGGGAGTCCCGTTCTTTGGAGGAACTTTCGCCTTTCCAGATGCTGAAGCAGGGAAGGCCTACGGCCATCTCTCGGCAATTGACTTAGCTAGCGGTGGAACCTTATGGCAACACAAAGAACCGTTCCCAGCAATGACCGGTGCTTTACATACAGCTGGTGGAGTAGTTTTTACGGGAAATTCTGAAGGTCACGCGCTCGCGATCGATGCCTCGAATGGAAATGTACTCTGGAAATTTGCGACAGGATCAGGAATTAGAAGCCATCCCATGGCATACGAACATAAAGGGAAAACTTATGTCGTGATTGGCTCAGGTGGAGGAGGTCTCGTCTCGGTGTTGGTGGGCGAGAAGCCTTCACTCCCAAAAGGCAGCGCTTTCTTTGCATTTACAATCGATTAGAAAATGAAATCTTTTTTAATCAGCTTTGTAATTTTCTCATTGTTTGTATCGGGATCTTCTGGAGCTCGGAGCCTTAAGCTCTGCGCTCTAGAGGAA
>CAYOGP010000031.1:2907-12612 GCA_964403555.1 uncultured Spirochaetales bacterium
GGAAGACCTGCCACGCTCCTCGAGAGAAACCGAAACAGGCATTGACATTGAATTCGCCACGGCCATTGCGAAAAATCTTGGGCAATCTCTTTCGATTGTCTGGGTGCCCAGCCAAAAGAAGATTGTGGAGCTTGAAGACAGCGATCTCCCTCTTGGGCGTCTAATGCGGGGAGCTTGTGATCTTGTTGGATCGGTCCCAGGCCCTGAAGCACTGGGACCGTTTAGGAGCAGAATAAATCTCTCTAGGCCCTACTACGGCATGGCATTTGAACTCGTGGGTCCACCGAAAACGCCTCAGTCCCTTGCAGATCTCAGATCCACTACGGTTGCCGTACAGCTGCAAACTTTTTCACACCTCATTTTGCAAAAGCTTGAAATTCCTTTGGTAACTGCTCTGACTACTAAGGATGCCTTCGGGATGATTGGGATGGAAAAGGCCGAGGCTGCATTAGTATGGGGACCAGATCTTGGTCCTCTAGGATTGAAGCCACTGGGCGGTTTTAAATCCCCTCAAGCGCTTCGTTGGAATGCGCACTTCGCCATGCGTAAAAACGATTCGCGGATTAAGCAGGTGTCAGATTACCTCGCTAGAAAACTCCATTCTGGGAGTGCACGAGAAATCTTGAAAAGATATGGTGTCCCCTTGCATAGCCCTTTCGAAACAGTGTCAAATGTACGTTCTCGTTCAACAATTGACTTCTAATTATCTTGATTTGACCTTTTCTTCATTATGTACTCAGCAACTAACACTAAAAGAGTCCGAGAAAGGAATCTATAACCTACGTTGGATCGAATCCAGTTGAACCAACCTACTGTCAGAGCAGGCTGCAATCCCAACACCTCAAGAGCTTCCTCAACAACTTTATCAGGCGAAGAACCAGACCGTGAGATTTGATTTGCAGTTTTTGCAAACTCTGTTTCGGTCGTTCCCGGAAGTACCGACAAAACATCGACTCCCGTATCTCTAAGCTCGGCCCAGAGCGCTTCACCAAAAAGATTATTAAAAGATTTACTCGAGGCGTAAACAGCATGATTGGGAAGAGGCTGCGAGCCGGCGACCGAACCTACGAATATGATTGCTCCTCTATCAAGATTTCTCATAGAAGGTAAAAGTCTGCCCGTCAAGGAAACAGGAGCTAGACAATTTAATTTTACGAGATCCTCTAATCTTTCAGAGTCCTGGTTTTCAACAAGACCTTCGTACCCAACCCCTGCATTGTTCACTAAAACTGCAATTTGGATATCATTCACAGTGGCAATTAATTTTTGAACCTCATCATCACGGGTTAAATCTGCTGAAATAACCCTCGTCTCAATCGAAAATTGTTTTTGTAAATTCGCTGAAAGTTCTTCTAATCGTTTTTTACGTCGAGCTACTAGAACAACATTATGTCCTCTCTTGGCCAGTTCCGTTGAAAAACACTTACCTATACCCGATGATGCTCCTGTAACTAGAACCCAGTCTCCATAACGCTGCCGTGTACTCATTGATTTATCTTGGAAAAATTTCCTAGACTTCCAGAGAAAGAATGACAAACAGAGGAAGAAGCCTCCTCCAAGAAAGGCATATACGAACCGATCAGTTCCTGACTTGTACAGAATTGGCCATACTAAAAAAGATACTGCTACTTGCAACACGTAAACCGCTGACCATGGCCACATCCAAGTAGACATTCTTTTGAAACCTAAATATCCCATCACGTAAATGATCCAATGAGGCACTGCAAGTATCTTCGCTGTACTACCGTAAAACATCACACCAAACCAAACTTCCTCATCGTTAGAAGCCGGTTTTATAAATAAATCCCACGGGCAGTAAAAAAAAGTCATAAAAATACAGAATAAGAAGAGAAAATTTATCCACCAGGGACGGCAATCTCTCTCCCTAACAAACCATTTGTACAAGATTTTCACTGAATTCTACCTTTATAAATCTTTCATTGACGCAGGAGTAAATGCCCTTACAGCACCCCGTGCACGAAGGTCACCGATTGTAAGAACTCTGCCCGTAAAAGTAATCGGACTCTCCGCGAGCCATCGCACTGCATCTGACATAATTACTGGGTGCTCGAACCCAAGTGCCGATTCTGGTGGGAGTGTCGCGGCAAAGCCTTCAGTCCAGACGGGAATCTCTAAACGAATGCAGTTGACCGCAACCGACCCCTTAAGATCAAACGCCATCGCACGGGTCATGCCCTCAAGAGCTGCTTTTGTAGTTGTATAACTAATACGCTGAAAATCGGGCATCGTCGCCGCTTGAGATGAGATGTTAACAATCCGACCTAATCCATTTTTTTCAAGCAATGGGACGAAATAGTAAGAGATGTAAAAAGGACCATTGATATTTGCGTCAATAGCCATTCGCCATCGCTTGGTACTATCTTTGAGTGCGGGCTTCGGGGGTGCCAACGCAGCGTTGTTTACCAGGAGGTCACAGCGCCCAAACACTTTATCAACTTGTTCGGCTAGGCTCGCTATCGCACATTCGTCTCGAACATCCAAAGGAGATACCAAAGCTTTTCGACCCCAATTTTCCACCTGTGTTGCCGTATCTTCCAAAGTCCCAGGCAAACGACCGGGGGTTTTTTTTGACGAACGGGCAGTAAGAACTAAGTCATACCCCGATTCCGCCAGATCAATCGCGATTCGCTTACCAATACCGCGACTCGCTCCTGTAATTAAAGCTACTGGGGCAGACAATCAGATCTCCTTAAATAAAGGGTTTCTCTAGGTTACCTTAGAAAAAATCCTTGCCATCTAGCCTAACCCTACAGCCCGACCGCCGGAGCCAACGAATAGCTGACTGAGGCGTAACAACATCCTCGAGACCCCCGAAACCAGGTTTAAGAGAACCGGTAAATTCATGCTCTGCTACGAGCCATAGCGGTGGTTGACAAGGAACTGAAAGACCATTTCTTTCTGCAACCACCTCAAGTCTGGAGAGAACCTTGTCTGATCGATCTTTAATAAGCAATTCTAATATACCTTTTTCTTTCCCGAACAGTCGAAAGACGTTTCCCGTGATACTCAGAAATTTTGATGCCGCAATAAGGGAACGGTCGGTTAACATGGACCAAAGTTTAGAGGTCGCGCAAAGGCAACGAACCGCTAGGCGGGAATCAAAACCTACGAAAAACTTTACTTCTACATCAGAACCATCAACTTGACGTAAATGGGAAGTCGCAGAAAAGGGGTATCGACCGTAGAGCCGTCCTTCATTACGATGGATTTTACTAAAGCAGAGTTGTCCGTTGGCCAATTCCCGGCCCATGGGACGCAATAATCCATACACCAGACCGTGACTTGTTGGATTCCTTGTACCGATGGAAAGCCAAGCTTCTAAACAATCCAAGTCTGAAAACTCCGAAAAGTACCCTGAAAGTACATTCACTAGCCCAGGAGTCGTCGAACAACCCGGAATTATCGCAATTCGAGGGCACTCCATTTGATCACTTACATGCTTGACCTTATGCAAATATTCAGGGAGCTCTGCCAGATCTGTATAGTGGCACCTAGCTGTATTGCAGGCTTTGATTATATTAGTCGGATCGTAATCGTAGGGACCTACCGCATTCAAAAAGATATCAAAATCTTTAAGAACATCGGTCAATTTCCTTGTGTCGTGAATATTCAAACGGATACTGTCGCCTGTGGAAGGTGCCGTCCGTGAACCCGAGACGCAAACAATATCGGGAAGGTTAGACTGGCACCACGCTACGGACCGACTTCCCAATTCTCCGCTACCACCCGCAACGAGTACAGAGGTCATCAAAACCTCGGGGCAGCGAGCTGATTAGTAGTCATTAGTTTTCTCTTCTGGCACCTCGTCGGTAGCCGACCCATCTCTACCATCAGCGTTTTTATCCGAGGAAGATGCAAGAAGGCACTCTTTAAAGTCCTGACATCTAATAAAAGAATGTGCGCTGTGGTATGCCTGGTAGTGTTCGAAAACTCGATCATGAGTTGACGCGATTGGATTTTGAGCAAAGAGGCCTTCTAGCACTGCCTTTACGCTGGTTGCCCATGGTGACGGAGGTATCGTCTCATACGTAACTCCTGCCGCAACAAGCATCACTCGCTGACGAATTCCATAACGAGAATCACTCAGTGCGGACAAATAGGGGTTTCGTTCTGCAGCGCGGGATTTAGGTACTTCTCTAATAGTTTGAATATTTGAATCGGGTGACCAAGTCCAGTCTCGCGAATCGGAAAAAGAAACAGAAAAAGCCACGGCAAAAGCAGGAATAATTACACCAGTGAATAGCCAATTCGGTCTACGAAACAATTTAATCAATGCTCTTGCAGAAAGGAGATGTAAAAATAAAACTGAACATAGAAACACAGGATAAACAAACGTTGAGAGGTTAAGACTAAACTGAATCCATTCTCCTATGCTTGCCACATGGCCAGAGAAGACCATGATAGGAAAATACGCAAGTCTCCATGCCACTAAAGATAGAGCTAGAAAAAAGAACCAAGAAAATACATTGCGATAATTTCGTGCTACAGAAACCGAGCCGGAGAGAGTTCCAGAAAAAGACGCTACCTGAAGACCTAAGAAAATCCGCGTTTGTTCTAAAGTCTCGCTGTAATCCAGTGTCATCCCCCATATAAACGAAATCGTTACTAGGGAAAGAACAAGCATCAGGTACATCTAGAAAACCAATTTATTACGTAACTCAGGTGCAACAGCGTCTAATCTAGAAGAAAGTTCTCCTAGCTTGCAAGTTGGAACGGTCGGGAATAAGTGATGTTCGACATGGTAAAACATGTCGTAGGTCACAAAAGACTTGAAAGGATTCCTGATTGTTCGCGCGATAAAATGAGACCGATCGCAGTCATGATGCACGGTCCAAACTGCAAAAAAAGCAGAGAAGCATTGTCCTACGGTCATAGAAATCACGTGATATTTAAGAAAAGCAACGTCAAGTATACCAAAGGCTAGAACTACCATTCCGAGCATCGCAAGAAGTTCGAAATATATCCAGCGACGTACCCTTAAGTTTCCGCGAGTTAAAGCAGTATAATGCAGGAGCACGGGGAATTGAGGGCCAGTAATTAGAGCTTTCCAACCGGGCATAAGCGCACTTTTCGCTTCGACATCCTCTTCATCCATACAATGTCTGTGGTGTCTGAGATGATTGAATTGAACCGCGTGCATCGCGCTCATCATGAGTGGGCTTAACACGAACATCAGCCATTCGTGAGATTTAGGAGAAACTCCGCAGGCATAATGAAACGCACCATGCACTTGCCTCAACCCGCAGAGGAAAAACATGAATGACGCGCCCAGAGCAATCACATACCACCCCATATAGGCAAAGACTAGGGACCCTATTAACCAGGGTAAGTAAACTAAAACCTCAGAAGAAACCTCACGTTTGCTGAGGTCACAAAGGTCCTTCCATTCCACATCCGAAAGTCGCGGATCGCGCAAGATCTCGAGAGCCATTCGTAATATCCGTTTCGTCTATTAGCACGTTAAAAGCTGCCCCGTGCACAATGCCAGCTCACACCCACAAACCAGATGCTTGCTCGGGACCACTTGAGTGTAGAGACGTTACCGCAAAGACGCACGGAGCGAATATACCTACCTTACGATTTAGTTCCGTTAGATGAATTGGTGCTCAGGACCTCAATTACCTCATCCGGGGCTTGCACCAATTCGATGAGTACTCCTTGGCCTCCGATAGGGGCAGAGTCATTCCCTTTAGGATGGATAAAGCAAACATCAAAACCTGCAGCGCCCTTTCTGATCCCTCCTGGGGTAAACCTTACACCGCTGGTCGTGAGCCAGTCGACTGCAGCTCTCAAGTCATCCAGCCAAAGACCGACATGATTCAATGCCGGATCGTGAACTTTCGGCCGACCTTCGGGATCAATCGGCTCCATGAGATCAACTTCCACCCCAAGAGGACCGTGACCTGCCACCGCAATATCCTCGTCAACATTCTCAGATTCGCTTCTAAAATTGCCCGTGAGCTTTAGACCCAAGATATCGACCCAGAGTTCGCGAAGAGCAGCCTTATCGGTACTTCCTACAGCGATTTGTTGGATTCCTAACACTCGAAAAGGCCTTTCACCCATTTCATGTCCTCCTATGTGAAGCATCCATCGACCCGAAGGTACTCTCACTGTACCTTCATACGCCATGAATTCCTCAAGTTCTCAGACAAAACGAGACTTCAAGGGCTCCGTTTATTTCCGCTCGCTCGGGTGCCCAAAAAATCAGCTGGATACGGAAGTAATGCTCGGGTGCCTAGCGGAGTCCGGATATGGCATTGCCGAAGAATTAAGTGATGCCACCATTGCCGTCATAAATACGTGCTCCTTCATAGGGAGTGCGAGAGAGGAATCGATCGAGGCAATTCTCGAAGTCGCCGACTTGCGAGAAAAAGGAACCCTCAAGTCCCTCGTGGTAGCTGGTTGCCTACCTCAGCGGTATGGCAAAGAACTGGCTAAGGAACTCCCGGAGGTAGACATCTTTATCGGAACATCTGCATTTCGGGGAATTGCAGATATTCTTGACCAAGCAGATTCCGAAACGAATCGAGGGATTTATGTAGAGTCCGGATCTACTCATCTATACGACGACCGGACACCTCGAATCCTATTGGGTGCAGGACATAGTGCTTACATAAAAATTGCCGAGGGTTGCGATCGTGTTTGTGCATTCTGCGCGATACCTGGAATTCGCGGCTCATTCCAAAGTCGAACTTTAGAGTCAGTTGTAAAAGAAGCCGAACAACTTGGGAAATCGGGAGTACGCGAATTGAACTTAGTGGCCCAAGATTCTACGTCTTGGGGTAAGGATCTTAGTTCAATTCCAGGTAAAGGTCGTCCAAAACTTCATGAACTTCTGCACGCGCTTGATCGAGTATCTTCGGTTGACTGGATCCGCCTCCTTTATGTCTACCCCTCGGCCGTAACTAACGAGCTAATAGAAATTCTCTCTTCGGGACAACGTGTTCTCCCTTATGTCGATGTTCCTCTTCAACATGGGAGTGACAAAATTTTAAGAGCAATGCGTCGAGGAACTACTGCCGATCTACAGAGAAGATTAGTAAATAAGCTTAGAGCGAGTATAAACGGACTCACCTTACGTACGACAGTAATAGTCGGTTTTCCAGGAGAAACGGATGCGGACTATGACGAACTTGTCTCTTTCGTCAAAGAAATGCAATTCGATAGACTTGGCGTATTTCGTTACTCAGATGAGGAAAATACGAAAGCAATCGAACTATCTAAAAAAGTACCCAGGAAAATTTCTCGTGAACGGTACAAAAATTTGATAAAGGTGCAGAGAGAAATAATGAAGGAAAAACAAACCGATCAAATCGGTAAAGAAGATCAAGTCCTTTTAGACTCTTTAATAAATCCTTCATTGGGAATTGGGAGACTTTCTTCCCAAGCACCTGAAATTGATGGGGTCGTACATGTAACGGGACCATCTCTCAAAGTCGGTCAATTTGCGTCAGTACGTATCACCGGTGTAAATGAAATTGATTTAAGAGCCCAAGTGATTTAGAGAACGGTTCTGCTTCGCCAAAAACTTTTTATTAGCAGAAATGGAGTTATACCGATCGATTAACCTCGATATCCGCGTGCCAGAAAGTATCGTTCTTTCGAACCTTTTCGGGTCGCCTTAAGGCCTATACCAGTAGTCCGATCAAAGCTTGTTCGTAAATCATTTGAAATATTTTGAGCTTCCGGGCAGTCCAGAAGTTTCATTAACAAATCACCACCTTTGTCGAGAACATTTGGCAACGTCGAGACAACTGATTGCAGAAGTGTTTCTTCCCTCGCCCGATCCGTTGCTTTAATACCGGTAGTTTTTGGAGCGGCATCTGACAAAACAACTTCAGCCTTTCTGCCGAGTGCGTCCATTACAGACCTGATCACTAGATCATCTGTAAAGTCGCCCACGATGGACCTCACATTGGGCATTTCTAAAGAGGGGGTGAGCTCCTGGAGATCAACCCCGACGACACATCCCTCCCGGCCTACTAGTTTCCCAGCGACCTGCAACCAGCCACCGGGCCAGCAACCTAAGTCGAGAACGACTTGCCCTCTGCGCAGGAGTTTTCGTCCTTTTTGAATTTCTAAAAGCTTGTAGGCTGCGCGAGATCGGTACCCCTCGCGCTTGGCTCTCTGATGGAAGGAGTCTTTACGAACGTAGTTCAGTGGGCTGCCACAGCAGGCCTAAGAGTGATCAAGCCATTTGGGTGACCAGGAACAGCACCACGCACCAGGAGGAGATTTTGCTCGGCCTCGACTGCAACAACCTCGAGATTCCTGACGGTCACCCTTTCGGCACCATAGCGGCCAAACATGCCCATTCCTTTTATGACTTTGCCTGGGTAGGCTCCGGCTCCGATGGATCCACCATGGCGAAAGGCCTCGTGTGTTCCGTGAGTTCTCCGCTTTACGGCAAAATTATGTCGTTTTACGGTTCCAGCGGTACCGCGGCCACGAGAAGTACCTACTGCATCGACCTTTTGACCGGGTGAAAAAACCTCCACCGTAATCGCTTGACCTACCTCTAGACCATCCAAGTCCTCTTCGGTGACTCTGCACTCCTTAAGAAACCGTTTCGCGGTCGTACCGGCCTTTTCAAAATGTCCCTTGGCGCCCTTTGCCATGTGACGGCCCGTCGTTCTACGTTCTGAAAAGCCGAGTTGAATCGCGCTATAGCCGTCTCTTTCGACGGTCTTCTTCTGAATCACGACATTGGGGCCAGCCTCGAGAACAGTGACCGGCACAGACTCTCCCGATTCACTGTAATAGCGGGACATACCAACTTTTCTACAAAGAAGCTCAACTGCCACGAATCTCTCCAAATTTAAGCCTTCCTACCTCAAAGCGTTCGACTAAACAGCTCAACAAGTAGAGGCGGAATCCTTCTGCAGGGGCAGCAAGGTTAGGAGGTCTAGGCGGCGCTGTCTAGCTGTAGGAGTAGCCACCAATAGGAAAAACGAAATAGATAGCGAAAGAGCACTTTCGGAGATTTAGAAACCCGTTCCAAGGTGCCGTGGCCGCGCAAGCGCTACCCTCATCGATGTACCCGACCCCACTTCTCAAGTGAGGTCGGGCTTTTGGCGTTGCTTCCCGAAAAAAGGAGAACAAACTGACTCAGGCAACCATACCCAGCCATCTTCCTCCATCTTTCAAGAAAAGACTTGTGGAACTGATAAGTGCAGACAGTGAAAGATCCATTGTGGGCTTGAACGGTTCTTCCCGAAGTCTTTTTACTGCCTTGCTGAATTTTCAATACCCTTCGATTCCAATCTTAGTTGTGGTGCCCACAGATAAAGATGCTGAAATATTTGGCGAAGATCTTCGACCTTTTCTTGGTTCAAAGACCACAAACAGTGCTGGCGAATCGCCGTTAAGGGTTTTTCCTACTCATGAAACCGAACCCTACGATCGCTTCTCTCCCGAAATACTAACAACGGCCTCGAGAATGGAGGTGCTGCACAAGCTTCTTTCTTGGACGAATGAACCCGAGCTAGCCGGACCAATTGTAGTAACTAGTATTACTGCATTAAGTCTAAAAGTTCCTGAGCGAAAAACGTTAGACCGGTTTACTGAGACACTTGATGTGGGAGATTACGTAGATCGAGATGAACTTGTGTTCAAACTTGTCTCAACAGGTTACACGAGGCAAACTGCAGTTGAAGATATGGGTGAACTGTCCGTTCGAGG
>CAYOGP010000032.1:0-12568 GCA_964403555.1 uncultured Spirochaetales bacterium
CAAATACCCCTATGTTGGGCTCGGAACTCACCTCCTTGCCACCTGCGAAATGTGGGAGACTTACGCCAAAACCGCAGCCGAAAACGGCTGGCAAGCCGGCCCTGAAAACTTCGGTTATCTAATGCCAGTGTTTGTAGCGGACACTGAGGAAAAGGCTCAAGAGATAGGAAAAGGCTTCGTCTACGGTGGAGGCCAGAATGCTTTTTCTGCGCCCCAATATATGATGCCTCCTGGCTATAATTCGAAGGGTGCCATTAGGCGCCTAGCTAAGTCAAGCACAGCCGGTGGTAGCTGGCTTGGGGTGAGCCGAGAGAAACTGCTAAAGCAAAGTAACGACACCGAAACTCTTGATGCTGACTTCGATGCTGTACGGACGAAACTTAATGCCGCCTTCAAGCGAGCACAACCACAGTACCAAATTGTCGTCGGTACCCCAGCAAGCGTAACAACAAAATTAAAAGAAATACTATCTGTAATACGCCCCGGAATCTTTGTCGTACTTCACATCCAGGGCGATGCTAAAAATAGTGATCGAATGCGCAGCGTCCAGTTGTTGGGAGAGGAAGTCATGCCCCGACTAAGAGAACATGCTAAAACGATTGGTCTTAAAGATCCTTTTGAGAAGGAACCGGGAGCGACACCTCTTGCAAGTGGAACGACTCCTGATCCTGTAATTGATAGAGGCCCGCTAAAGAGCATGGGTCTTTCGCTATGAGCGAAACCTTTCAGAAGCTTAATATTTATTAAAGTGGGTTATCTATCAAGTCCTGTATAACTTGATACTGATGGCGACACGGTATCTCAACATCCGAGAAATTTATCTCACTAAGCGCGCCAGACATCAATCCTGCTTGTGAACCTTCGCTCGTGGCAATATCTTCGCGAAACGCATCTCGGAGCAACGTAACGGATTGCATTTGGCTAATAAATTGGCTCGGAGAATTGGTCGGCAAAAAGTGCAAACTAGCTTCCCAACGAGTCGTAATAGCATCAATGGGCCAAAATTCATGAATGAAAAAGAATCCTGCGGAGGTATCACAAAGCCAGTTAGGGAAAACAGCATTAACGTCAAATGAATAGTATGGGTCGTTTCCTGGATTTATACCTGGAAGCGCATAAGTTGTTGCCGCATCCCCTTGACTAAGAGAGCCACCCGTCTTTACTGCAAATATCTCCGATGGATGAGGTGTAAATTCAGGATTATACGAGAAACTCATTGAACGATTCCTCTTGAAAAGATCCAGATAATATGGCCGGCAGTTTGGATTTCTTTTTCCTGTAAAATATTCACCAATTGTGCCTGCATGGACTGTTGAGACATGGTAGCCCTCTTGAAAAGCGTCTTGAAACAACTTCCAATTCGCCTTTAACGTTGCGCCCCATCTACCCGCAACGGGCATCTCTTCAAACGGGAAATCTTCAAAGCGTTCGCAGTATTCAGCAAGTTGTTCTCTAAGGGTTTCTCGCGGCTTATCGGAGAAATTTACAAAAATAAAGCCTTTCCAAATTTCACAATGCACTGACTCTAAATTTAATTTGCTTTTATCTAACTGGTAAAACTGATTTTCCTCCGGAACATGAGTAATCGAACCATCCGTGTCATAAACCCAACCATGAAAGCGACAGGTGAAGTACTTACAGTTCCCCTCACCTGAAGCAACGTTGGTTCCCCGATGACGGCACACATTATAAAAGGCGCGTACTTTCTGATCTTTTCCTTTGGCGACAACAATACTTTTGTTGAGGCATTCGACATTTTTTACAAAAAAATCCCCTACATTTTCTAACCGCGTGGTCCTCCCCACCATAAGCCACATTTTTGAAAAGATATGTTCACACTCTTTGCTTAGATATTCCTCACTCATATAGGGTTCAACAGGAACTGGACCTGTTCCAAGCTCCGGGTACCTATCCCGATAACTTTGTTGATCATTTGTTAAGTGAATCGCTGTCGAACTCATTTAAATACCCCTTTAAACGCTTTTTATTCCGCCTGTAATTTTATACGCTCGATCTACTGGCAAAATCTTCAAAACTTCAACGTCAACCGAATTAGGCACATCTGGCTGATTATAATACTCAACTGCCGGAGCTACCTCCATTGCCATCAGAGCAAGCTCTAGAAGACATGCTTCCTCTTTGGACATATTGTCGAGCGTGGTCTGCTCTAGCCTTTGCGCTAGTGCATCAAGCCGTGGCATCACAATGTCATAGAACTCTCTTAGTTCTTTTATAGAACATGACACACGAAATGCGTTCCGCGCGGCCTCAGTATCTTTCGTCCAATATGGAACGAGTGCTTCTAAATCTTCAAATTCCTCAGGCAATGATCTCTTCACTGGCGATTTATCAACCTCCGAAAAACAGTCATGCTGAATACTCCCTATCGTCCAGCGACGAACTCAACATCAGTTTCTTCCATCACTTTTTGTAACTTACGCATCCCTGAGAGCCACCGTTCTAGATTCTCGGCTTTTCCATCCATCCATTTTTGCGCCTGAGGGTCAGTAAGAATTAAAAAGCGTTCCTCGGCGATCGCATCTAGAACTTGCTCCGCAACCTCCTCGGGTTCTTTTATATTTCCTGCGGCCATTTTGGCCCACTTAGATTCAGGATCCCCTAGCATCGGAGTCCTAACCCCCAAAGGTGCCAGACAAGACGTTCTTATTCCGCGATCGTGATAAGTTACAGAAAGCCATTCCGCTAATCCTACGACTGCATGCTTAGAAACCGCATAATGTGCATTGCCATGGGTAGTGAGAATACCTGCCATCGATGCAGTATGGACAAGGTACCCTTCCCCTCGTTCTAGCATTCCTGGAAGAACTGCTCGTACAGCATAGACATGAGCCATTACGTTCACGTCCCACTGCTTTTGCCATTCCGCCAACTCAACATCGAGGGGATCCCCTCCACTCGCAATGCCGGCATTTGAGCAGAAGATATCTATGGGGCCTATTCTGCTCTCGCTCTCGGCGACAAGCCGATTAACATCAGACTCACTACTTACATCGCATTCGATTCCCAAACCATTAACTTCATCCGCGACCGCAGTAGCGCCCTCGCCATCACGGTCTGCGACCACTACTCCTCGGGCTCCGGAAGACGCAAACCGTCTACAGAGCGCCCTACCGATCCCACTTGCTCCACCTGTAACGACTACAGTTTTATCTTTTACATCCATGCCGTGGCTCCTTTTACTTAATAATCGATAACACTATGAACTTCTTTCGTAACGAGACTTTCCCTGCCCTGGAGAGCAAGTAATTCTATCAAGAAAGTGGCACCTACGACCTCTCCACCTGCAGATTCTACTAGAGTCTCACAGGCCGCCGCCGTCCCACCGGTAGCGAGTAGATCATCAACAATTAAAACTTTTTGCCCGCTAAGAATTGAATCTGCGTGGATTTCAAGCGCATCACTTCCGTATTCTAATTGATAATCAACTCGCTTTACCTTCGAAGGCAGCTTGCCGGGTTTCCGCACGAGCGCAAAGCCCACATCAAGCATTTGCGCTAACGGGGCGCCAAAAATGAACCCTCTAGATTCAATTCCGACTATGCATTCAACAGAAAGGGATTCAAACCGTCGTCCCATAGCCTCCAGTGCATTCTTGAAAATTTGAGGCTCCAACAGGAGAGGAGTCACGTCGCGGAAAACGATTCCCTTTTGAGGAAAATCAGGCACAGCTCGTATGTATTTTTTAAGTTCCTGTTCAATCACTTCAAAACCTCGGAGCAAAATTATATCTAAGGAAGATACAACTTGGGATTCTTAGCTCGATTTTCATGTCTTACTTCGAAATGGAGGTGTGGACCGGTAGATTTTCCAGTACTACCTACTTCTGCAATTTTCTCGCCTTCCCTCACTTTCTGACCTTTTTTTACTCTATTTTTTCGATTATGAGCATATACCGTCTCGTAATCTCCAGAGTGGCGCAAAATAACCACGTTTCCATAACCTCCTAGTCGTCCGCTGAAAATTACTCGGCCACTCCTAGCCGCTACGATTGGCGTTCCAGCCTTGGCCGCTATGTCCATACCTTCGTGCTTTCTACCCCATCTTAATCCATATTGAGAGGAGACAATTCCCTTGACGGGCCAACTAAATTTCCCGGTTTTTGCGGTTGAACGTTTTTTTCCTTTAGAAACAAGAGAATAATCGGGAGGATTCCGATTCGCGCCATATATGGCCAACCTCATTCCCGGCTGAACCAAGCGAACATCATCGATGTCGTTCACCTCAACAATATGCTGGGTCGAAACATCGTAATAGACTGCTATCCGATATATTGTTTCTCCAGGTTTTACTTTATGAATTACTCTGGCGAAGGGAAAACCGAGGCAACCTATTAGTAGTGAAACCGCGAGAACACTTAGATGTTTACTCATTCTCCTACTCGAATTCTCATGTAGACCATCCTTCGTCGCCTATCAAATCTACAAATTTGCAATCTCCGAGTTCTTTTTGTGTCCAGTCTGAGGGACTAGTTCGACGGACCTCCAAAAGAACTTGACTATCAGAGGGGCCAAACGGCCCAATCAACCGACCACCAATCTTAAGTTGCAAAAGTAAGCTTCGAGGGACTTTGGGGCCCGCCGCCGTAACCAAAATTGCATCGTAAGGCCCATCTTTGGGGCGCCCCACCGTACCATCACCAAGAAACACTACTGCGTTTATAACACCAAACCGATCGAGGGCTCTCCTGGCATCATTCGCAAGACTCGGAACTCTTTCAATCGAAACTACTCGTTCTGCCAGCTTAGAAAGTATTGCGCATTGATATCCCGAACCTGTACCTATCTCAAGTACAGCTTCGTGCCCTTCCAGGCAAAGCCTTTCAGACATCAAGGCTACGATGTGAGGGGCCGAGATTGTCTGTCCTGACCCAATAGGCAGAGCTACATCGGAATAGGCTTTATGTCTGAGCGCCTCTGCAACTAGAAAGTGTCGAGGTATTGAATTCATGGCCGCCAAGACCCTAGAATCTCGAACCCCAGCTTTCTCCAAAGACTGAACCATCTTTAAGCGAGCTCGTCGATATTGCTCCTCTTCAACACGAAAATCAAAATCCGAATGTTTCGACAAAACCATCCCAGCCCCTCGGAAAGCAATTTAGACCTCTTACAAACTGTCGCAAGAGCGATTTTTAAAATGGCGAAACCTAGCGATCTTCTTCTAAATTTGAGGTATTTACGATCCAACCGTCTCGAGCATCTTTTTACAATTAACTTCACCTCAGAAGCCCTGTAGAGACTCCTTGTGGCATACTAATTAAAAAGAAAGCCGAAAGGAGTTCGCATGTCACTCAAGGCAACTAAAGACCTAGTTCTACCTACCGCGATGGTTGGCTCGTTTCCTAGACCAGCTTGGTACACTGAAAGCTTACATGGCAGACCATTAAAGGTCGCCCTTGGAGATACGACCTACCGCGAGCAATACACGGACGCAGTAGCTTGCTATATCAACGAACAGGAACGAGCCGGACTCGACATACTTGTCGACGGGGATGCACGGTTTGATCTGGAGGTTGGAGGTAGATCGTGGTTCTTTTATACAATTGAACGACTCAATGGCATTAGTGGGTTTAGAGATTCCTCTCATTTTCTTGAATATGCAGATATGGGACCGGGGGATATTCTCTATGAGGTCCAAGAAGCATACCATCCTCCTGCAGTTACAGGTCCAATTACCAGGGGCCCCCTACATTTCACCGCTGCCTGGAAAACTGCACAACGAATGACTGGCAAACCAGTAAAGTTCGGATCAATAAGCGCAAGCTGCCTTCCAATGATGCTCTGGAATGAACACTACGCCTCCGACCAGGATCTTGTAATGGCATTGGCAGCGGCACTCAATGAAGAACTCAAGGAACTTGCAGCTGCCGGATGCCCAGTGATACAAGTAGAGGAGCCTCCCCATCACTTCGCGTGCGCTGCCACCCCACCCGCAACTGACAAAGACCTCGAGTTTTACACGGAAGCATTTAATAGAGAGGTTGAAGGAGTAGACTCCGAAATTTGGGCACACACATGTTGGGGAAACCCAAATCAACAGAGCTTCTATTGGGAGCGCCCTAGTTACGAACGATCTCTCCCTTATCTCTTAGCGCTAAATGCCGATGTATTAATGCTCGAAGGCGCCAGTAATATGGGACGCGATCTAGCTTTGTTAAAAGCTTTTCCCACAGATAAAAAAATTGGTATCGGTGTTGTCGACCACACACGTACCACTGTGGAAAGACCGGAAATGATTGCTGATATCATTCGAAGAGCTCTAGAATATATCCCACCAGAGCGTCTAATTATAAGTGCCGACTGTGGTTTTGGTCGAGAAGGAATGTCACGTAGAATTGCATACTATAAATGCGTAGCTCTAGTAAGAGGAACGAATCTAGTCCGAAAAGAACTCGGCTTACCACAATCAGAAATTCGAGCAACTGATCCTACCTACGCGTTCATGGGCGAATCAGTCTGAAGGACCACACTCTAAAACTTTCGAACCGGACTAAGACACTAGGAACTGAAACGGCCTTTGAGGTTTTAGAAAGAGTCCAAGAACTAACCCAAAAGGGTTATGACGTGATAAACCTTGGCATCGGACAACCGGACTTCCCTATAGCTCAACACATCTTAGATGCTGCTGAGCGGGCTGTGCGAGATGGACCCTACGGGTACTCTTCTGCTCAAGGAGAGTTAATACTAAGGGAGGCAGTCTCAGAAAGATATTGCAATGAGAACTATTCTGTTTCTCCAGACAACGTTGTAGTACTCCCCGGAGCCAAAACTGGATTACTCTTCGCCACACTTTCCTTCGGAGACTCGGAAACTCAGATCCTATACCCAGATCCGGGCTTTCCTATCTATTCCTCTGTTGCCCGTTTTTCAGGAGCCGAGCCCGTCGCCTATCCGCTTGATGAAAATGCGGATTTTGGACTCCGCGCCGATGACGTCTTGTCTCGAATTACAAAAAAAACTCGGCTGCTGATTTTAAATAGCCCGGGGAACCCAACAGGTGGAGTGACAACGAACCCTGAACTTGATTTGCTCGTACGAGGACTCCTCGACTACCCTGATGTCTTCATCCTCTCGGACGAAATATATCGACAAATCTACTATGGCCAGGACAAGCCTCGCAGTCTTTTGCACTACCCTGAAATCCGAGAACGACTTATCCTAATTGACGGTTGTTCCAAAACATACGCAATGACCGGATGGAGATTAGGCTTCAGCGTTTGGCCCACTTCTCTAATAAATTTAGTGAATCGTCTTTGTATAAATAGCCATTCGTGTGTCAACAACGTTGCTCAAGTCGCCGGAAAAGCTGCCTTAACTGGTCCTCAAGACTCAGTCGCTTCTATGATCACGACCTTCACACGTCGAAAAACGATTTTAGTTGAGGCGCTTAACGAAATACCCGGAATTAGTGCCCTCTCACCAGGCGGCGCCTTTTACGTCTTTCCAAACATTACTGAAATTGGCAAAACATCTCTCCAACTCCAAACGGAGCTTTTGAATTTTGCCCACGTCGCCACAATCGCGGGTACTAGCTTTGGATCTGCAGGAGAAGGGTTTCTCCGATTGTCATTTGCAACCGATCAATCTCGTCTGGAAGAGGCCTGTGAAAGAATCTCGACCTATTTGAACAGCTAGAAGCCCGGATTATGATCTTAGGAACATCTACTAGTAGCCGTTATCTGGCCGAAACTAGCCTTTCTCTCAGTTCCTTAGTCTTTATGTAATCGACCTCGAGTTTGCCGTCTTTTGGATCGACTAAAATTACACCATACACCTCGCTCGCTCTTGCTTTTGTTTCCCAGCGCTCTCTCACGTCGTACAACACGCGTGCAGGATCACGTTCGAGCGGATCTCCATATCCTCCTCCCCCTGTATCAGTTCCCTTGATCCACTCACCCACCTCTAAATTAGCCTCCACTACGCCAGGCATTTTCTCTTCTGTTCCATCTTGGCGGATAATGAAGGTTTCCGCGGGGGGACTAGACTCACCCCCCTGTACTCCCTGAGGCGGATAATGTTGCCCATCACAGGAAATCACTATTGTCATGGGGTCCTCTCTAGGTCCGTAGATGACCTCTGCGCCAGGAGCGCCCCGAAAAGTACCAGCACCTCCTCCCCCGGCGATTATCCGAACTGATCGAAAAAGAACAGGAAATTTAGATTCGTCGACTTCTATACTTCCTCGATACATCAGACCTGCCGCTACAGGCAAGCCATAATTAACCCAACCATCTGTATGAGAGGAAGCCGGTCCACCATTAACCAAAACCCATTCTTGATTGATATAAGGATCTCCACCTCTTCGAAAATCCTTACCAGAAATAACTCCGGCCCCAGCTCCCATTCCAAGCCCCCCCTCTGCGAGGCCATACCCATATCCAATTTGAGCAAATGCCGCTTGAGTCGTATTTACGATCCTATCTCCAATGTTCGTAGTAGCCATCGAACAGCTATGCGGAAACCTGGGTTCCCCTACGACACAATTCTCTCGCAGTTTCACCGTTATTCTTTTGAAACTTCCATCATTGTGAGGGATATCAGGATCTAAGCAATTAAAGACACCGCACATTGCGTTGCTAGTTGCGCACGCGATTGACTCATTCAAGCCAAAGTCAAGGCAATCCTCGTTATCGGTAAGATCAATCTCAATTCTTCCGTCTTTTGAATCAACTGTAATGTCGACCTTGACATCGAGACCATCCGGCAAAACTGGGGGGAGAGGGTCGTACCTCCCTGTCCGAGACAACTTGCCATTTGGTAATTTCTGTATCGCCTCCACAGTCCGTCGCTCTGAATATTCAAACCAAGCTTCAATAAATTCGTGTATCGTCTCGCTACCGTAACGCTCAGCCAATTCTACCAGTCTCCGCTCTCCTATTCGCGCCGAGCCTATCTGGGCAAGATAATCCCCATACCATTGATCCGGTACTCTTATTCTCCTTCTGCACATACGGATAATATCGTCGACATCCTCGTAATCTTTCTGGACCCTCACGCAAGGAAAAATTAAGGAGCCTTCCTCATAAACATCTCTTGCGTGGGCGTAATACGTACTTGGTATACTATTTCCGCAATCAGCCTGATGAGCCTTAGCACATGTTGTAAAAAGGTGAGTACCCTCAAAAAACACTGGAACAAGAATCATATGATCGGCGGCGTGAGTGTTTCCTAGGTAGGGATCGTTATGTAAAAATGCATCTCCTGGACTAATGTCTTGATGTAGATCACACATCGTCTTGGACTGCATCGCTGCACCAAATATATGAACTGGAACCCCTTCTCCAGGAGTGAGCAGCCGGTTATCGCCCGTGCATATACTGCACGAAAAATCTCTAACGACAGCAAGAACGCTAGAGCGAGCAGTCCTTAATAGTGTATTCGTCATTTCTCGATTTATCGCATCGAAGCGATTAGCGAGAACTGCCATAAGTACCGGATCCATTCCTCTAACCTCCTACTTCTAATAAATAGTCACCCTGAGCAGTTACCCTGACAGTAGTCCCTGGCTCGACTACCAAAGTCGAGGTTGCCTCTTCAAGAATAGCTGGACCTTCTATCTCATCTCCTGGCGCAAGATCTCCACCTCTAAAGATCATGGTATCTAGCGAGCCCTCTTCATCTCCATAGAATACTTTTCGTACTTCCCTTGCATTTACTCCACTACCCGAGCCTGAGCTCGCTACGCTAGTGGATTCGCCTTTTACTACACCTGTAAGACGACCGCGCCAATTCAAGAACTCTACAGGTTGTTCTGAGTCTCTTACAGCAAAAACACGTTCATGCATCTTGTGAAACTGCTCCACCAGCTCTACTACGTGCTTCTGCGTTTCAAGAGTCTCCGTTGGGACTAAAATCTCAAGCTCCCAGACTTGAAATCGATAACGCGCTTCAACGTAAAGTTTCACCTCTACTTCACGAATCCCTCGCTCACCTAATTTTTTTGCAAACTTGCCAAGCCTAGTCTTAATACCATCGAGCGCTACGTTAACACCTTTGAAATCAAAATCGTTCGAAGCCGTAAAACAGGTTGCTCCAGCTTCTGTAACGATATTGGAGACCTGCATACCCGCTGCAGACAACGCCCCTGCAGTTCTGGGCATCAATATTTTCTTACAACCGAGCTCTCGTGCGATTGGAACAATATTTAACCCTCCTGCACCTCCACCTGCAATTAGTGCTGCATCTCGAGGATCTACGCCTTCATTTATTGTTATTTCGCGGATTGCTTGAATCATATTTTGATTAGCTACCGCAAGGACAGCAAAAGCAGCTCGCTCCAAAGTTAAACTCAATCTTTCAGCGATTAATCCAATTGCTCTTTCTGCCTCTTTTCTTACAAGTCGCATTTTTCCACCTAAAAAATGCTCTGGGTTCAGAAAACCTAGGATCAAAGCTGCGGCTGTTACGGTTGGATCCTCACCACCCCGGTCATAACAGGCCGGTCCCGGCTCGGCTCCCGACGATTGAGGACCAACTCGCAACAGGCCCCCAGAATCGACCCAGGCAATCGAACCACCGCCCGCACCGATGCTGTGAACTGCCACAGAAGCCATTCCAAGGTTGTGTCCAGTCCATCTAGGCCCGAGCCACGTTTCTCTCGTAAAGTCGATTTCGTAATCTCTCACCAGACTCACGTCGAAAGTAGTTCCGCCAGAGTCACAAACGATAACATCGCTCGGCAATTTTTCGCTCACTGCGTGACTTTGACCAGCCACCGGCGCCATCGCGGGTCCAGACTTTACTAGGTATATAGGCCGTTCGACGACATCAACTAGATGCATAACTCCACCAAAAGATGTCGAAACAAGAATATCGTTTTCGTACCCAGAGGCTCTTAAATCTTCCTCTAAACCAGTCAAATATTTCTGTGTTAATGGCTTTAGCGAGGCATCGATTGCCGTTGATGAGGCTCGTCGATACTCGCGCATCATTGGATTGAGTTGATGAGACAGCGTATAGGGTACATCAGGAAGAACCTCTTGGATTAACTCTCCTACGCGCAATTCATGCATCGGATTAGTGATCGACCAGATCAAACTAACTGCTATCGCTTCGACTCCATTCTTTTTACAATCTTCTAGTAACTCTCGAACCTTACTTTCGTCCAAAGCCGAAGCAACTCCGCCTTCAGCAGTTATCCTTCCTGGAACTTCAAACGTTAAACTTCTAGGTACATACGGTTCAGGATATTCCATATCCAATCGATGCGGTTCGAACTTTCCACCTTCTTTTAAAACCAAAATATCAGGGAAACCATCTGTCGTAAGGAATGCGGTCTTTGCCGTTTTTCCTTCGACTATTGCATTCGTTGCTCGGGTAGTTCCATAAATGATAATCGAAGTTTCTTTCAGGAGATTTTGAAGGTTCGTTCCCAAGTCTTCGACTACCCCCCTGAGACCCCCTCGGATACTTTCAAAAGCTCTCTCTCGATCAGTGAGAGCTTTACCAAGAACTAAGTTACCATCTTGACCAGCCAGCACGACGTCTGTGAAGGTACCTCCGGTATCAACCGATATGCGATAAGTCATTAGTTCCCTTTCTCAATCTTTCTAAAAGCGTTAGCACGCTTGAGGAATTCTCTTACCGATAAAAGTTGACCCTCTTGTCGAACATGAAGCACGTCTTTGATATAGACAAGACGAGATCGAGCGTGTGCGGGCAATTTAGCCAGAAGCTGTCCTTCACAAAGACTACTAAAGCCATCGTCGTTTCGAGTATCTTTCACCGCTTTCTCTTCTCCATTGAGGCTGCTTACGAAAGAGCCAGCGTATCCAATTGAATCTAGACTCTCAGCCCTTCTATCAGCCATACCTTTGCTTTCAAAAGGTCCAATTAAGTAGCGATACAGACCCTGAGGGCCTTTCACAATCTTAAGTTGACCGTAATTGAATGCCTCTTTTTCAAAATTCGAAACCATCTTTTCAAGAGCACCAATTTGGATGAAATATACATCACTAATATTTTCATCCGCCCTTGCATGGCTTCCCGCCAAAATCCTAGTTGTGAGAAGCAGTACAGTGCCCATGCACACCTCGATTACCGCATTGTGACTAGTTCTTAAAAAGCTAATTATCACCATCTAGAAATTGGCCAGGAATCGCCACAAGCGCAGCATAAATGCCAATAGCTAAACCGCCAATCGCTCCCGCAAATGGGGTCACATTTTCAAGAAACATTGGAACCACCAAGAATCCCACAAATGCAAAGAATCCTAGAATAAAATAGCCCAGTCGAAATTGAGCCAATTCCTTTTTTATCCTCTTCAAGCTGGACTTTCCAATTTGAGATAAAGTGCGGAGGCTGCTTTCATTGCATAGTCTTTCCGCTAGTGGACAACCACAAGCATTTAGGCCGCGACAAGCGTAGAGGGTAGCTCGCAAGGCCTCTATTCCCCAAGGGAATTGTCCCTCAATTAGCCACTAACGTATCTCTTTCGGCCTGTACGTGACGCCTCCTATCTTCCTTCCGTTCTTTCTTTGAACAGACGCGCTGGCTTTTAGAAAACGCCTGTATAGGAGCCGCCATCAACATGTAAATTCTGACCTGAGATA
>CAYOGP010000033.1:0-12193 GCA_964403555.1 uncultured Spirochaetales bacterium
AAACATCAAGGAAAAACAAAGAACTAGACCCAGGGTCCTCGCCCTATCCAAAATCCCATTTCGCAAAATCAATTCGACCCTCCGGATAACTGGTGTAAAGTAACGCGGCTTGAGAGCAGGCGCCTGTTTCTTTATTGGCTGGATCAAAAGGAATCAGCCATTTGAAAATTGCCCTAACACGTACGGGATCAAACCCGGTATGGTGTAAAGAACGTTTTTAACCTCTTAGCTTTGCGAAAACGAGGAAGGGAAAATTAAATGGCAGGAAAATACTATGATGAAATGGAAGTGGGTGCGGTCTTTCACCACGAACCCGCGAGAACTGTTACCGAGACCGACAATCTCCTTTTCACAATGATGTCGATGAATCCGCAGCCACTGCATATCGATGCGGAATTCGCAGGAAAATCACAGTTCGGCCAAATCTTGGTGAATAGTATGTTTACCCTGGCTTACGTTGTTGGAATTACCGTGAACGACACCACATTAGGAACCACGGTAGGAAACCTTGGATTCGACGAAGTGCGATTCCCGGGCCCCGTTTTTATTGGTGACACAATCCGCGTACAGACAGAGATTACCGCTAAAAGAGAATCTCGCTCTAGGCCTGAGTGGGGCATCGTGACTTTTATGCATCGTGGAACTAATCAACGAGACGAGATCATTTGTACCTGTGTAAGAAATGGAGCAATTCTAAAAAAGCCCTCCGAATAAGATGCAAATTCGTCGTTCAAGCCACTTTGTTCCGGGTGCCAATGAAAAGATGTTGTTGAAATCTTTGGCTACCGAGGCAGACTCTCTAATTCTCGACCTGGAAGACGCGGTCACGCCAGAGAACAAGGATTCTGCACGCAAAATCATTTGTGAATGGCTCGACACAGTAGACTTCGCCGAAAAGGAAAAGGTAGTTCGTATCAACCCGATAGGTACGGATTGGGGCAATGCCGATGTCGAAGAGTTGATGGAACACCCACCAGACGCCTTTTTGGTACCCAAAGTGAACACTGCATCCGAACTCTGCTCCCTGGACGAGAGGATGACTCGTGCGGAACAGATTCATGGGCACTCCTCGCCAACGGTTAAATTACTTGTACTTGGCACCGAAACACCAACGGGAACTTTAAATATTCAATCGCTACCGCAATGCCCTCGAGTCGAAGCGCTCAGTTGGGGAGCAGAAGACCTCTCCGCCGCAATCGGAGCCCGTCGAAACCGAGACGAAAACAACGTCTACCTGGATGTCTTCCGGTACAGCAGAGTGGTAACTCTTTTAGCTGCTACAGCGGCCGGTGTTCAACCATTGGACACCGTCTACGTAAATTACTCGGATCCTGAAGGCCTACGCGTCGAATGCAGAGAATCTGCCGATGTCGGCTTTACAGGAAAAATGACGATCCATCCATCACAAATCGAGATTGTAAACGAGACATTTACGCCAACAGCTGAGCAAATCTCTGAGGCGGAAGAACTTCTTCAATGCGCGAAAGACAACCATGAACAAGGCATACAGGCCTTTTCTTTCAAAGGGCAAATGGTTGATGTGCCCCACCTTACTCAGGCAAGACATATCCTCGAAATGGCTAAGGCTTTAAAAATATAAGCGGCCTCTTGACTCTAATCCGTACCGGAAAGTCCCTGCAACAAAGATAAATTTGTAAGAGCGATAGAACCATTGAAACATTTGTCGACATCCGAATTTTTTATCCGTGGCCGCTCATGATAATTACCATTCCACATCAACGACCCGTCTTCTCTTTTATAACGCACACCCATCGGACTTGGATCAACCGAACAGCGCACTATTGGCGGCTGTTGGTAATCTGAAGGAGGAAGATTTGCGTTCCAATACCGATATTCGTCACATCCAAGCCCCAATACATGGTCAAGCAAACGGTCCGCCTGGGCCGCAACTTCCGGCCAAACTAAATCTCGGTTTGGACCAATATATTGCGATATTGCAAGAGAAGGCTTTCCCAAAAGGGCACCCTCTCTTGCTGCCGCAAGAGTCCCCGAGGTATAAACGTCTGCTCCGAGGTTTCCACCCGCGTTTATGCCAGCCACCACCCACTCTGCTTCCGGCGCTATTTCAGTGAGTCCAACACGTACGCAATCGGCCGGCATACCGGTCAAAGAAAAGCGGCCCGGCCCATACTCGATCAATCCCAGTGTCTCCCTCGTCGTGAATGCATGCCCTACTCCGCTGCGAGGCCGATCAGGAGCAATAACGCAAACTGACCCGCGTTTCTCGCAAAGTCCAATCAACTCTTCTATTCCAGGAGCTCCGTATCCATCGTCATTTGTGATTAAAAACTTCGCCATTGATCTCCTCGAAGGTTATTTTTTAGCCTTGGCAGTATTACAACTCCCGAGCAATAATCCTCTCCAGACTTAGGAGAACCGATGACAAAAAGACTTTCAGAACAAGCAATTCTCATCACTGGCGGCGCAAGCGGAATCGGCCGCGCCGCCGCGGAATCTTGCGCCAGGGATGGAGCAAAGCTCGCTATATCTGATGTGAATGTCGAAGCGGGAGAAGAAACTGTATCCGCTTTACGGGAACTAGGAGCTGACGCGGTTTTCATAAGAGCGGACGTATCGGTCAGCTCAGAAGTTGAATCGCTCATCGGCAAAGTAGTCGAAAAATTTGGATGCCTCGATGGCGCATTCAATAACGCGGGGATTGAAAGTTCGTGGGCTCACACGGTGAAGGCATCGGAAGAAGATTTTGATCGCACCATAGCTGTAAATCTTAAAGGAGTCTGGCTATGCCTTAAGCATGAGATAAAGCAGATGCTGGAACAAGAGCGAGGCGGTTCGATCGTAAATACTGCATCTGTTGCAGGCCTCGTAGGAGCTCGTGGAGGAGGAAGTTATGTAGCAAGCAAGCACGGAGTCGTCGGCCTAACAAAGACTGCATCACTCGAGTTCTCCTCAAAAGGAGTGCGCGTAAACTCGGTCTGTCCAGGAATTATCGAAACTCCCATGGTAACCCGAATGCTCAGTGAAACTGGGTTGAGTAAGCAGGTAATGATCGACCAAGAACCAATTGGAAGACTGGGGGAACCCAAAGAAATCGGAGATGCAGTAGCATGGTTACTGTCAAATGAATCTTCCTTCGTCACGGGCATCGCAATGCCAGTAGACGGAGGCTACACGGCGGTTTAAAATGTCGGATCTTCTTAAAAATCACGGAATCATAATCGCGGGTGCAGCGAGCGGTATTGGCAGAGCTACGGCTCTTCGATGCGCTGAGGCAGGAGCCTCACTGGTGCTCGCAGATAGAGACGTTGAAGGCTGCAATGAGACTTCGCAGTTGGTCCAAAAACTTGGAGGACAAGCGGAGCCCGTAGAGGTCGATGTCGCTAATGCGGATAGCGTCCAGTCCCTCATTTCTCACGCTGTGGATACTCTGGGGAAAATTGACGGAGCATTCAATAACGCAGGAATCGAAGGTCAATCCACTCGTAGGATTACCGATTGGGATGAGGACGTCTTCGATTTGACGATGGGTATCAATCTCAAAGGTGTTTGGTTATGCATGAAGTACGAGGTCGATCAGATGTTGTCTCAGGGTGGAGGCGGCTCCATCGTTAACACGGCATCTATAGCCGGACTCGTTGGCCTAAAAGGAGGCGGCGGATATACCGCGAGTAAACATGGTGTCGTCGGTCTCAGCAAAACTGCGGCGCTCGAATTCTCCTCAAAAGGAGTACGGGTCAACACAGTCTGCCCAGGCACTATCGAAACACCCATGATCGATCGTTTACTAGACGACTCGGGAGCCGAAAGCTCTTTCTTTGTCGAAAAAACTCCTATCGGGAGGCTCGGAAAACCACAAGAAATTGGAGATGCTGTCGCGTGGTTACTTTCGGATAAGGCATCACTCGTAACAGGTATTGCTCTCCCAGTTGATGGTGGCTGGGTCGCCTAGGAGAAACCAATGGGGAAAAACTTAGAAAATAAATCTATTCTCATCACTGGTGCAGGCAGCGGGCTAGGACGAGCCACAGCCTTGGTGTGTAGCCGAGAGGGTGCGTCTCTCATGCTTAGTGATATTGACTCGGAAGGTGTTGAAGAGACCAAGAGATTAGTACTTCAAGCCGGCGGAGCTGCCGAAGTGAGAGTTACTGATGTCTCCAACCGAGAGATGGTTGAAACTCTTGTCGCTGAAACAGTTTCAGAGCTAGGAGGCGTCCACGGAGCCTTCAATAACGCCGGCATCGAAGGCGATCTCACGGGGCTTTCCCGCTGGAGCGAGAAAGCGTTTGACAAAACACTCGCCGTTAACGTGAAGGGTGTTTGGCTGTGTATGAAATACCAAATACCTGCAATGCTACAGAGTGGAGGAGGTTCTATTGTGAACACCGCCTCTGCAGCAGGCCTTGTGGGTGTACGCGGATGCGCGGGATACGTAGCGAGCAAACATGCCGTAGTGGGTTTAACCAAAGTTGCGGCCGTTGAGTGGTCGAAGAGAGGCATCCGCGTCAACGCAGTTTGTCCAGGGATGATCGACACACCAATGCTCGATCGATTGCTTGACTACGTGAAAGCTCCAAAAGAAACGGTGCTGGGCCAGCAACCAATCGGGCGGTTCGGCAGCGCAAACGAGATTGGCGAGAGCGTCGCCTGGCTTCTTTCCGAAGATTCGTCTTTTGTAACTGGTGTAGCTATGCCCGTCGACGGGGGCTTTGTTGCACAATAATTTGATCAACTAATGACGCGCTCACCTGCACTCGACGGCATCAGAGTATTAGACTTATCTACTTTTATATCGGCAGGATTTTGCGGAACTATTCTCGGTGAATTTGGAGCCGAAGTCATAAAAGTCGAACAGCCCCAAGGAGGAGATCCGCTACGACAGTTCGGGACTAAAACTGAATCCGGCGACAGTCTCGTTTGGCTCACCGAGGCTCGAAACAAAAAATCCGTAACCCTTGATTTACGCACTCCTGAGGGAGCAGAGCTTTTAAAAAAACTGGTCGAAAAATCTGACGTTCTTTTGGAAAATTTCCGAACGAGCACGCTGGAACGCTGGGGGCTAGGGTGGGAGCAACTAAAAGCTGTGAATCCAGGACTGGTCATGCTGAGAATCACAGGCTTCGGACAAACGGGACCGCGCGCTGAAGAACCGGGTTTTGCACGAATTGCTCACGCGTTTAGCGGGCTATCCTACCTAGCCGGGACACCTGAAACAGGACCTCTTATGCCGGGCTCCACAAGTCTTGCAGACTACGCTTCTGGAACCTACGGAGCAGTGGGCGTTCTAATGGCATTAAGAGAACGTGACAGAAGCGGTTGCGGTCAATACGTGGATATCGCCCTTTATGAACCAATTTTTCGTTTTCTAGACGAAATGTCCTCCGCCTTTGCATTCAACGGCACAGTGCGAGAGCGCATGGGCGCCGACACGGTAAATGTAGTCCCTCACAGCCATTACCCGACTCTAGACGAGAAATGGGTAGCTATCGCATGTACCAGCGACAAGATGTTTCGGCGACTCGCGATTGCGATGGGTCGCTCTGAGCTCGCCGAGGAGGAAAACTTTGGTCGGGTAGAAGAACGTCTCAAGTGCCGTAACGAAGTCAATGAACTTGTTCGCGAATGGACCACCGGTCTCACACAAAAAGAAGTTCTTGATAAGTGTGAAAATGAACAGGTACCCGCCGGACCGATCCATAACGTGCGCGACATATCCGAAGATCCTCAATATGCTGCTAGAGGAAATCTTGTAAAAATGCATGACGCTTCGTCGGGAAGTAACATAACCACTCCCTCAGTAGTCCCTACTCTTTCAGAGACGCCTGGAACGATTAATCACCTCGGCCCTAAGCTTGGAGCCCATACTGAAGAAGTACTGACAGATCTAGTTTCCTTGACATCCGCCGAGATTGAGAATCTTCGGAAACATAAAATAATCTAAAATTGCTTTCGCTGAACTCAGACGTTACTCCCACAGACATACGCGGCTAAAAACGGCTAAACAAACTCCCAAAACCATCGATCTTGTCTGAAATTCCGTTAGCACGTAGTGCATGCCAGTAGGTGGCCGTATTAATCGCGATCACTGGTTTCTTAAATTCAATCTCGAATTCCGCAGCGAGCCGTGCCATAGGGAGATTTGTACCCACCTGAACCAAAGCATCAACATCTTCGCTATTTAGTCGATTCATTGCTTCCCACAAACGTTTTGGTGGTACCTGAGCTATTGCAGTCCACTTTGGACATTTCAAACACTCGTCCTTGACGATTGTGAAACCGGACTCTTCAAAATAATTTCGAACTTGCTCATTCGCCGCAGGAAAGTAAGGAGTCAAGAATGCAATATTCTCGATATCTCCATGCGCATCCAGCGCAGCCTTAGTTGCGTGCGAACCGATGCTAATCGGTAAATCTGAGTGTTCTTTTATTTTCCTCTCGAACTCTCTTGCACCAGAAACCCCACCATAAAACGTTATAGCCGACATTCCCATAACCAAATATGAAGGAGAGCATGTCATTACGCTGTCGACCGCGTCAATCACGTTACCTGCGATAACTTGTGTAGCATTCATAAACGTATCGTTACTTACCGCGTTTGCGTCCGGGGTTAATATTCTACTGTAATGATTCGTCACTCCCTCAGGTCGCATTCCATCAAACTCTGGCTGAACTACGGTATTAGTCGATGGCCCTAACACTCCAAAGAGCCCTCTCCATCCTAAAACGTCAGTCATTTAATTTCCTTCTCATCCATTAAGCTTTTTGCCATACATTGTCGAAACATAAACTCACGTCTCGCATTTGGGTCGGCATGTACTGCTCTCATATTTGTCCATTCCGACTTCTCTTTATTAGTACCACTCTCTTCAATCATTTTTTTGTTTCGAATTGTCTGACTTTGCACGAACTCACCCATTACAGCCCTTCTCTGTTTGTCATAAAGGCTTAAGAGCTCCTGCGGGTTCTTGCCGTCTTTAATGATCGATTTCAATTTCCAAGATACGTTCCAAGCATCATGCAATCCACCGTTCATCCCGAAACCGCCTAAGGGGTTATTCAAATGAGCAGCATCTCCAGCTAGAACGATTCTATTCTGATGCATGCTTTCAACAACTCGCTGATGGACCCGGTATATAGTTCTGTGATTTGTGTTAATTGGGATATTTAGACCAGTTATTGCCTCAAACACGGAATCCGTAAAGGTATCAGACAAAATTTCCTCATCCGCCAAACTTTGCTCCACAGGGACGAGAACCCTCCAGGCGCTGGGAGCTTTGAGGAGAACAAACCAGTCATTGGGATCGGAAACGTAATTTACAAAAGCGAGGTCTTCGAAAGTTTCATTGAAATCAAACGTAGTACTAAGTGTTAGAAATTTCTCTTCATAGGTAAACCCGGGAAACTTGAGCCCCAAACCACTTCTAATGACGCTGCCAGCCCCATCCGCACCGATCATATAATCGCTAACGAATTTCTTAGACCCACCCGGTGTTTCAGCGTAAACCGAAACCGAATCCGCCGTCTGCTCGAATCTCTTTACAGAACAATCGAAAAGAATTTTAGATGAGTTCTCTTGGGAAAGTTTATCAGCGAGCATCTTTGAAAATTTATGCTGTTCACATTGCAGCCGGAACGGATACTTCAAAATATCACTTAGTTCTCCCAGATCGAAAGCTAAATTTTCGTCATTAGAACGAATTCTGTACTGAAATACAGGCGCCTTCAAACCTAATGCAATAAGAGATGACGCGAGCCCGATTTGATTGAGATACGAAAGCGTGGACGCATGGAACGTAGAGGCTCTCATGTCAGTTTGTCCCTCCGTCGCCTCCTCCAAGACGATCACTTCTATTCCTTGAATCGCAAGAATGTATGCGGCAAATATCCCGACTGGACCTGCCCCCACAACCACTACTTGAGTACGGAATGTTGTCACCAATAAATCTCCTTACAACCGCACTTATTTAGGCATCTGACCAAATTGATCGGAGCCAACCCTTCCTCTATAAGTAATTCACTATTTTCGAAAATTGATACTAGATACTGCTAACGCCCCCACTTGAATCAAGCTCAGCTACATAATCAAAGTCTTCCACGATGTAACGACTTGCAATCCAAAAGTGGAGCGCGGACCATGTGTACATAACTCCCGAAACAATTACGAGGGCATATCGAAGAGAATCTGCACCGAATTTTGGAGCCAATTGATCGCTTAAAAATCCAGTTGTAACCGGACCGAACATTAAGCCTATTATGTTTAAAACAAAGTAAAGAACGGCTGCAGAAGTAACTCTCATCGCCATTGGTGCGAGACTTTGGCTTGCGGCAAGTAGCGGGCCTTGATAGGCCTGTCCCAGGAGGCCAACGCAGAATAACATTCCAATACAGAGTTGGAGAGAAGCAGTGCTCCACCCGATTAACGAAAAAGGAATCTGAAGAATCATCGCAATCATGGGGACAAGAACGTAAGCCCGTCGATCAGTTCGGGCCCAAACGTCCGCTAGCTTCCCCCCCCAAAGTGTCGCAATTGCTCCGCCTACGCCAATAATCACCGCTGACACCATACCAATTCGGGTAGGAGTCATGCTGTGGCTTCGCTCGAGGACTGCCGGCAACATAAAAACGAAGGAATAACCAGCGAAGGCATAAAGACCTCCAGCGAAGGATAAATGTCGAAAAGATTTTCGGTTCCAAAGAAAGTTAAAAACATTTCTCAAGGGAGGTAGCTTGGAAATTTCCCTCGGTGGTTCCCGTAGGGTGAAACGAACTAAGAGAGCCACGAGGATGCCAGGAATGCCTACTACGAAAAAGGCAATTCGCCAGTCAAAAGCCTCTCGCAAGTACCCTCCCGAAAGATATCCGATGAGGATGCCGACCGGAACACCAAGGGAAAACACGGCAAGTGCCGTAGCTCTCTTTGCAGGTTCAACGTACTGACTTATCAACGAAATCGCTGGAGGACTTCCTCCGGCTTCACCTACACCTACTCCTACTCGGTATGCTAGTAGAACACCAAAACTCTTTGCCGTGCCGCACAAAGCAGTCATTATGCTCCAGACAGAAATACAAATAGCCATCACTCCTCGACGAGAGTACCTGTCAGCTAATCGACCAATCGGCACACCCAGGGTGGCGTAAAAAAGACCAAACGCCGTACCGGACAGAAGACCCAGTTGAGTATCCGATAGGGAGAGTTCTTCTTTTATCGGTTGCAGTAGAATTGCCAGAATTTGACGATCTATGAAGTTAACCGTGTAGACCACAAAGCAGAGGCCTACGGCATACCGAACGTAGGCATCGGAGTATTCAACCTTTTGATTCTCGGCCATATCCTTAGACCCCTTTGAAACGAAGAAAAGCTTTTATTGAGACTCTAGAATATCATCTAAGCAAAACTTAGGATCAAAAACGAGGTAAAGAAATGGATGTCGTTACTGGTGAAGACGGAATTGCCCGCTGCTGGTGGGGTGCCAGTACCCCGGACTACTGCGTTTATCACGATAAGGAATGGGGAACTCCAGTTAGAAACGACAAAAGGCTTTTTGAAAAGATCTGTCTCGAAGGGTTTCAATCGGGACTTTCGTGGTTAACGGTCCTTCGCAAAAGAGAGAACTTTCGCAAGGCATTTAAAGATTTTGACTTTGAAAAGGTTTCACGCTTCAACTCCCGAAGTGTAGATCGACTACTAAAGGACACCTCTATTATTCGCCATAGAGGAAAGATAGAATCCACAATCAATAATGCGAAAAAAGCCTGTCAACTTGCCCAAGATTGGGGATCTCTCTCCGCATATTTTTGGTCTTTTGAACCGTCTAAACATGATCGTCCATCCAGTTTTTCGAAGAAAGAACTAAACAAATGGACCGAGAGCGAGACTTCGCGCCGTCTCTCCAAGGACCTCCGAAAACGTGGCTGGAAATTTGTGGGCGCCACGACAAGTTATGCATTTATGCAAGCTATGGGACTGGTAAATGATCACGTAGAGGGGTGTGATCGAAGACAAGATTGTGCCGAACTTAGAGAACGGTTTATTGTGCCTAAATGAAAAATAGACCTAGTTGTAATCTACCTTGGAACTAAAGCGGTCGTCCTCATGAGCTTCCCAGTATCGTTTGTGGAGAAGCTGCGTCAATCGTCCGGGCAACCCTTTTCCTATGGGAATACCATCCAGCATAGTCATCGGCATGACGCCGCCCGCCGTTGAAGTCGCGAAAATTTCGTCAGATGAACGAGCTAGTTCAATCGACAGATCTTCAACCCTTGTTGGAATTCCTTCATTCCTTGCCAATTCAACCACGGTCTTCCTAGTTATACCCTCCAGCACACCACTTGGAGGAGTCCAAAGTTCGTTTCGGTGGACAGTAAAAACGTTAAACCCGGGACCTTCTGTAAGGCAGCCCTTTTGATTCGGCAATACAACGTACTCGCCACCTCGATCGTAAGCCTCTAGAAGTCCCCTCGTGAGATCGGCCCAATGAAAATTTTTGACAGTTGGATCCACCGAGGACTCTGGGATGCGGATCGTGTCCCGAGCGATAATGAGATGCCCGCCTTTTTTTTGCTTTTCGATTGACTGAATCCAAACATAAGGAATCGCGTAAGCGTAAAAACAATTGTCGTACGTTCTGGGATCTCGGCTTCCAGCCTTCGGGACCCCGCGCGTAACAATCATCTCGACGTAAGCTTCTCGAAGGCCCGAACGACGAACGCACTCAAAAAGGACTTGTCGAATTGAAGGGAGGTCAATCGAAGGTGACATTTTAAGAGCCTTCCAGGCTCTCTCGAAACGTTTGAGGTGCTCCTCTAAGCGAAAAAATCTTCCTTTCCAAACACCCACCACGTCATAAGTAGCATCCGATTTACTAAACCCAACGTCCAGAATAGGTATGGAGGCGGCTGCGATCGGTACGAAGGCCCCGTTGATATAAGCGCAACCCTCCTCGTATTCTCTGGTAATTGCCCCTCTCCTTCCCTAAACGAAGTCGCAGAATCTTGCCTTTCGCCTTAAGACGACAAAAGGTCTCCATATTCGTCGAGCTTCTTAAGTGCCTTATCTCGGCCAATTTGTGGGAGCGGTAAGACCGCACGCGTGACACCCAGCTCTGCAAGAGATTCCAACGCATCTGGCTTCGCTTTGGCGCCAAACACGCCAAGACTTAATGTCTTTGGATCACGCCCGACATCAGCGCAGGCCGATGAAAGTTTCTCAAGCCCCCCCTTAATATCATGAGCTCCGCCAATGGGCATCCATCCATCACAAAACTCTGCGGTATGGGCCATCGCACGCGAGTCGCCTGCGGAACCCATCAGGATGGGAGGATGAGGTTTTTGTACTGGCTTAGGCCAAGCCCAACTCTCATCGAACTGGATGTGGTCGCCCGAAAAACTTGCCTCTTCTTTTGTCCAAAGCTCTTTCATCAACAGAATATTTTCGCGGAGAATGCTCCTTCGCTCTTTAAAGTTGAGTTTATGATTGGCCATTTCTTCTCGGCACCATCCATAACCAACTCCCAAGAGGACGCGACCTTTTGATATATAATCAAGAGTGGCAACCTCTTTGGCCAACCAGATTGGATCGCGTTGGGCCACAAGCGTTATGCCCGTTCCAAGTAAGATTTTTTCTGTTACGGCCGCACAAGCACCTAGAGCGACAAACTGATCGTGGGCGCGCCAATACTCTTCTGGCAAATCCGGCATTCCTTTGAATCCACCCCAAGGCGTAGCGCGACTCGTAGGTATATGACTGTGCTCCGGAAACCAAAGTGATTCGAAACCCCTCGCCTCAACTTCTTTGGCTAACTCAATAGGCTGAATCGATTTATCTGTAGGAAAGATCATTATGCCAATATCCACAAAAAACTCCTTACCTTAAGAACCCACCATACTCAGCAACTTATGCGAGAAAAACGGGCAACCCATATTAACAGGATAAGATACCTAATTGGAACATTACACTCCTAGAATCCGGGCCATTTCAGATCGATTCAAACGAGCTTCCTTGAATAAGCTCCACTGGGCTTTTGCGCGCGCCAGATTATGTTCGCCTCTTCGGGCATAACGTTCGCTGTCCCAATCCCAATAACGTTCCCTTAAAATATCTGCTGCAAAACGAATAGCCAGTTCGAGACTGACTCTTTCAATTCCGTACGAGAGAGATATGAGCTCATTTTTTTCAAGATCAATACCTTCTACTGAGAAATACCCCTCCAGCGCT
>CAYOGP010000034.1:0-12163 GCA_964403555.1 uncultured Spirochaetales bacterium
ATGAAGACAAGGAAAGGCTCAGTTGGAAAGAGATCGACCAATTAAAAGGCCAGAGCCGCAGGTCTCAGCCGCAACGCACCCCAAGGGGAGACAAGGCAAAAGCAAGAGCTAAGGAAGCGACAAAAGAGTATCTAAAACGGGCCGATCGACTTTTTTCAGGTCCGTCGGGTGGTGCGCAAGCTCGAAATTTTGCGAGAGAAATCGGAGCTAAAAGGGGCCAGAGCGATTTTGATGATGTCTGTCGGGCCTTTATCAATGAGTGTGGAACCCCCGCTGATCTAGAGCTTGCCTCAATTTTTCTTGATTCCGAAGATGACGAGGTGATCACATCTGGCCTAAAAGGCCTACTGACCGTTCAGGGAAAATCGGGGCTTGCTTTAACGTCTGGCCTGCGCGCTCGACTTCGTACCCTTTCTCAGCATTCTTCGGATGAAATTGCGTATTCTGCCGAAGATCTTTTGCGTTAAACCCTCAGCAGCAAAGAGTATTTATCCATAAAAGATTTTGACACGATGATCCATCGGTAGTAAATTTTGGAATTGAAAACGCTTTTCATTTCCAAAAAGAACACCTCTAGGTGAGAAGTTGAAGCCCCGCATGCCCCTGAATCTAATGTTCGCTCTCCCTGTCCTACTCGTCTTGGCCTTTGTACAGCCAGCGGAAGGCAAAGTTTATGCCAGCAGGAAGCAGGCTATTTCTGAGGCGTTTCCGACTGCAACAAGAGTGACAGACGAGACTGTCTATTTGAATGATGGGCAACTTGAACGGATTCAACGTTTGGCCAAGGCCCCTCTCGATTCTCGGATTCTCAGACTCTATACAGGTTTTGTTGACGAGAGGGTTATTGGTTACGCGCTAATCGACGTGCACACCGTGCGGACCTTACCGGAGGCCTTTTTATTGGTTATTTCTCCGACCGGTCAGATCAGTCGGCTCAGACTTTTAGCGTTTTATGAGCCTACCGATTATCTCCCTCACGTAGTTTGGCTACGGCAATTTAAGGATAGATTTCTCGACCCCGATTTAAGTCTCAATCAGAAGATTCACGGTATCGTAGGTTCAACACTAACAAGCCAGGCAGTTACTAGTTCTGTGAGGCGGGCCCTGGCGACATATCATGTTCTTCTCGAGAAGAGAACAGCCGCGAACTCGCTCTCGAGCGACAAGGATTAAATTGCGCTTTGTTATCACCGGAGAGTGGAATCGTAATAAGCTTCTCCAGACAATAGTTGTTTGTTATTCCTTCTATGTTTTTCTTCTCTGGATTACAAATGCGCTTTTGTACTTTAACAAGATGAACCTAAGCCCTAGTTCTGTCGTAGCGTATTACCTTGGCAATGAAGAGGCGTTTCTTTCACCACGATCCTACTTGGGCATGCTGGAAATCTCACATTTTCATCTATTCGCGATGGGGATGCTTCTCCTCGTCCTTACCCACCTTATGTTATTCGTACAATTAAAAGGAAGTACGAAGGCATTCTTAATCGCAGTTCCTTTTTTCTCTGCTTTTCTAGACGAAGGTGCCGGTTGGCTAGTCCGATTTGTGTCTCCGGACTTCGCAATTCTCAAGGTATTAGGATTCGTATTGTTGCAGGCCAGTCTAGCGACCTTAATCGTCATCTCACTTTGGTCTATTTTTCAAGGCAACAGCAAGAACTATAAAGGACAGTACGACAAGGAACCGTGATACGTAGTCTAGTTGCGAGTACTTATTTTCTGCTTTGTTGCCTCTCTCCCCTAGAGGCTTTTTGTGGACCAGAAGATGAACATGTGACGGATGGCCGTTATGCGATGGGGACTATCCTCGAAGTTACCGTGCAAAAAGGGGCGGTCGGTGTACTTAATTCAATTTTCGAAGAGGTAGACCGGATCGAGTCCGAACTTTCTTCATATAGAGAAGATAGTCAGCTTTCAATTTTGAATCGCTCATCCGGAGGACCGACGGTTATAGTCTCCGACACCCTCGCAGAGGTCCTGGGGCTTGCCAGGTATTATTATGACTCCACCGATGGCGCTTTTGATGTGTCTGTCGGTCCACTAACCCGCCTCTGGGAAAAATCCTTTCAAGCTGATTCGATGCCTTCAAAACTTTCTATAAAAAATGCTCTCTCAAAGGTCGGCGTGTCCAAGGTTGAAATAGTTGGCAACAGTGTGTTGTTGCCAAAGGGGATGAGTCTCGACCTGGGGGGGGTTGGGAAAGGATTCGCTCTTGATAAAGTTGAGCAGCTTCTAGCTCGCGAATCAATCGAACATGCGTTGATTTCATTTGGAGAGAGCAGCACCTTAGCTTTGGGTAGCCCACGAAATGCTGAATCATGGACCTTGCTTGTTCGTGGATTTGGGCAGGATTTTATTGGGCAAGTATCTTTGGCTGATCAAGCTCTCTCAGTTTCTCGAAGTCATGGAAAAGTGACCGAGATTAAAGGGAGACAATTTGGACATATCTTTGACCCGGCAACAGGCATGCCGGTCAATCGAGAAGTGTTGGCCATGGTAGTCTCTCGGACCTCAACAGAAGCGGAAGTTTGGAGCACGGCACTCCTTGTACTTAACGTTGAAAAAGGTCTTGACCTTGTCGAGAAGGCAAGGGGCACAGAGGCCTTTGTTGCATCTCGTGTTGGGTCTGAGGGGGAGTTGGTCGTGAGAATGAGTAAGGGATTTTTAGAAACGGTTAATCTCATTTATTCTCTCGACTAAGTCAAAGCTAGAACATGCTGGACTTAAGGGAGGAACCTTTCTGTGTCAGAAAGCTTTTGCGGGAGGTATTCTTCGATCACATAGTTCAAGCCCCATTTAGCAAGTGCTTGTTGCTCCGCACGAACGCCCATCTTTAAGAGTTGGTTAATTGCTTTTTGCCATGCCTTATGGGATTTAAAGAACGGGTCATTTTTCAAGGCGTCCTTTGCTCGTTTTATGTCTACTTCAAGAAGAGGATGGGTAGGTAGGTCGTATCGCTGGATATCCTCGGGGGTAACGCCTAAAAATCGCGCCTGTGGGACGCAAAAGAACTGAGAAAGATGGGCAGCATTTCCGGAACCTACTTTTAGAGTCCTGTAAATATTAGATATTCCGTAGGGATCACAATCAACGAAGGCGAAAACAGGAATAGAGCATTCGTCTGCAAGTTTTCTTATAAATCTTCTCGTTGCCCTTGTGGGAACGCCGGCCATAGAAACCAAAATACAGTTGGCCGTTTGCCAGAATTTATGACTTTGTAATCGTTGAAATATACCACCAGTCTCAATTGCGAGAATAAATTTGGCGTTCGTTTCAAAAGAAAGATGTTCAACGGATGAGGGTATCGAGTAGGCACCAGACCCAAAGCGAGTGCAGTCTATCCGCTCGACTTCTCCGGTTTCTCTGTCAGGGTCTAGGACAACTAGTTGTCCAGCAACGGCACCTCCGTGCTCGTCTGGTACAAATCGAAGTTGTTCTCTTGATACTCCGCTGGTAGAGAATAAAGCTTCGATGTCATCCATTACGGCGTCTGATTCACTTTGTTCGTCAAAGCGCGCATCTTCCCAGTTTTTGCTTTGGTAGTAAGCATCACGCTTTGTAGCGAAATCTGAAGACTCGACGAGCTCTTTTGATAGGCCCATCATTCGCAGAGTCTGTGCAAAACTCTTTACCGTGTTGACAGTAAGAGTTCGTGTCTTTCTGAGCTTTCCGATTTCAAAATAGCCGCGTTTCTCAGAATAGGAAACATTGCCCAAAGATCGGATAGGAAATGAAAGGTCTGGTTTTTTGAGCTTCCCTATTAGAGAGTGAACGCCTTTGGCCGTATTCACGATTGCTTCGACTGTGGTGCCATCAAGGTCTTCGTTCTCGCGTTTGTTCTTTTTGGTAGATTTTTTCTTACCGATTTTTTTAGTTCGCCGTGCAGCCATAAAGGTTTCCTGTTAGTGCTTCCTACTATGCTCAAGCACGTGTGTTAAATCGGAGACAATTTCTCCAGTCTGTTTCTCTGATAGTCCTAAAATTTGCTGAAGTCCTATAGCTACTTGGGGAATGTATTTCTCGATGTAGGCTCGTTTTTTGTTTTCATCCTCCGCCCTTCTTTTCTTCCTTATATGTGTTGCGACCTGCCTTCCACACTCCTGTAAGGCGAGTTTCAACTCCTTAATTATTTCAGGGTAATGTGCGATAGCTTCCTTGCTTTCAGAAGTAAAGGGAACCCAGACACTTGCAATATGGATCATTAGCACCATTGGCCCTACAGGAAGGGCTCCGCGGGGCTGCTGCATCTGGTACGATTTCCAATCGGTTCCTGAAACAGCTTTTGTCATGGCACAGGCACCTTGCTGGTATTGAAGAGGTACCCGATTCGCGAATCTGTAAACGGTTACACTGTCTTCCCCCGACAATTCACCTCCATAGGCTAAGCCCGCTTCTACGGCGAAAGGGTTTCCACGGTAAACGGTTGGTCTACGAGTTACCGAAGTATAAAAATCAGCTTTAACCTCCGCTCTTAAAGCACGTCCAATTAATTCTTCTCCGATTGGGGCAATACAGTCCGTTGGAGGGGCCATTATCTTTACATTCGAGATAGATTGGTGGACACGTTCTGCCTCTTCGCGACTCATGTCCTTAGGGCGTCGAGAAGGTTGAATTTTGGCTTTAGAGCAGATCTCTTCCGCAATCCTGGCGGAAACCCTAGAAAAGTCCTTTACAAGGCAACCCTTGAGATTCCGTGCCGTCGTATCTCGAAACATTTGCATGAGAACGCCAAGCTCGACTCCGTAGGGATGGGGTTTTATTTCTTCGGTTTCGGGAGGGAGCTCTTTAGTAACTCTGGGAAAGCGAACAGTTTCTTGTGACTTGTTTTCCGTTCTAGGCGGTAGGAAATCAATAGATGCGTGAGGGTTTGCCAATGAGATTTGATGAATGTAGGCATCGATCGAGTGTTGCCCCCCTCGATAACCGCCTTCTAGTTCGATCTGTACTTGGGTGCCATGATCACGGTCCCAATCGACTTCTTCATCTTTTTTCACTCTAGGCTGATTCGTCTTTGTGTCGATGACTAATTCGAAATAGTGAGCCGATTTACTCTTTCCTGTACGAGTAACAATTGATATCGGTTTTCCTGTAGTTAAGAGTCCATACATTCCCGCGGCACTAATGCCGATGCCCTGTTGCCCTCTGCTCTGGCGTAGTCTGTGAAACTTTGATCCATAGAGCAGTCGTCCGAAAATTTTTGGAACTTGGGCACGGAGAATACCAGGACCATTGTCGCAAATTGTAACTAAAAATCTGGATTCGCTTTTTTGTTGTATCTGTACTTCGATCTCGGGTGAGATTCCTGCCTCCTCGCAGGCATCCAAAGAGTTGTCCACTCCTTCCTTTACCGTTGTCAACAGTGCCTTTGCAGGGTTATCAAAGCCCAAAAGGTGACGATTCTTCGCGAAAAATTCCGAAACCGAGATGTCTCGCTGAGCCTTCGCCAAATCGGACGCATTTGAGCGAATTCTTCGCTTCTTCGATTGTTCAGAGCGGCCTTTATTGTTCGATTTTCCCTTTCGACTCTCTCGTTCGTCGGCATTGGTTGGATCGTTGCTAGAGGAGGACCGTCTCCGCGTCGCTTTCTTACGTTGTTTAGTCGTGGACTCGAAGGAGAAAGAGTCCTGCTTACTCATTATGTTCTAACCCCCGCTATAGAGAATACTATAATGGGCGATAAGGTTTCTTTCGAGTCGAAGATGATTAAAGAGGGACGAGGTCAGGGTTGCTAATTTCCTTCCGGGTCAATTTCCCTTTTTCATAAAGAGAGGTCACGTCGATTTTCCCATCTGCGTTCTTGTCCTCTCGGCGCTTTTTTAGAAAGACTGATTCGCCGATTTTCTCATAATCCTCGAAAGTATCCCTGCGTCCATCTGTATTCGTGTCTTTCTCAACACGTCGGATCAATTCGGGCCCCGCCCCCTCTCGTCCGTATAGCAGCCAGGTATCCATGACTCCATCTCCATCGAGATCTTCCTCGGCTCGTTCCAGAACTCTGTTTTCGAAATAACTGACGCGATCTATCTGGCCATCCGTGTTTAGGTCGTGCTCCTCTCTAATCAGGGAGTCGCCCTGGTAGTAAAAGAAAGCGTCTTTGCGCCCGTCATGGTTGCGATCTACTTCACGCACAACCATTTGGCCAGAAGATGAGTAAGTCTGCCATTCATCCGGTTCTTTATCTCTGTTTTCATCTAGGAGTATGCGACTGATTTTACCTTTTTTGTACTCGATCCACGTGTCGATTGAGCCATCATAGTCGCGATCGAGTTCCTTACGGAGAAGGGTGCCATCTTCTTCGCTGTAGTAACGCAACTCTTCCGCTGTCCCGTCCTCGTCTGCATCAAGTGTCCGAACAGAGACTTGCAAAGGTTTTTCGTTGTTCCATCTGCCAGCTGGTATGACCTGTCTTTCTTTTTCAAAAATGGCAATCGGAAGTTCGCGTTGAATTGGAAGAGAGGGCGTCGCACGTTCTTCTACGGTGGTTTCTAACTTTTGAATCTCCTGCTCAGGTCTTTTAGGATCTGAGGTTTGTAAGGCTGTTGTCTGATTTTCAGGGTTACCTTTGAGAAGGGGGTCGGAACCCTGAACGGAATGGGGGGGTGGTAGCGAGACGGCTTGATCTGTGTGCTCCTTGCGCTCTATTTCCTTTAGGAGGGCTTCCTGCTTCTCGAGCTCATTTTCAATCTGGCCCTCTAAATTGTCTTGTCGGTTAATTTCGCTTTCAAGTTCCGCCTCAATGTCCTGCTCCCTTCGGCTTTCTGCTGGGGACCTGCCCGGCCTCGCGCCTCCGCTCCCGGGTTTCCCAAACGGGACCTGACCTGTGATGGCTCCATATATGAGCATGGTTCCCGCACCAACAGCGGCTCCGATAGGGCCTAATTGGCCGCCCACAACTGCGCCGACCATTGCACCTTCAACGGCCGCCTGTGCTCGGTTTGTCGGCTGGTTTGCTCCTGAGGCCTTTTTGGTTGGTTTGGTCGTAGTATTTGCTCCCGACGGGTCGCTCTTCTGAGTCGTCGGAGGCAATCCAGAATTGGTAGGTCTAGTGCTCCTTGTGGTGGTACAGCCTGACTCGAGCAGCACAAAGATTATAAGCAGGAGTCCCACAGCTCGTAGACTGGCAGATTTAAAGCGCCGTTTGTCGTCTGATTTTTGCCATCCAGGCTGACTCTGAGTCACGAGTGTTACCACCCTCTTTTCGGCCTTAGTGTATCGTGTCTGAAAACTAAGTTAGGGGAATGAACATTAGCAGTCCTGGGGCCGGGTGACCCTGGGGGATTTGCGCTAACTTATCCTGCTGTACCGAAACTAGATCAGGCTGAGTGTTGAGAGAGGCAGCTAACTGGAGCTTAGTTTTCTCGGAGCCTTCGATCCGGTTCGGACGTTGGAACTCAGACTTTCGAGATAATCACGGAGTAAAACTAGATAATGTGCACCCTCGTCGTACTCCACAGGTGTGACCCCGACTTTCCTCTAGTGGTAGCTGCAAACCGCGACGAATGGCTCGTTAGACAGGTGGGTGATTTTGAAGTCCGTCCGGTCGGGCAACGTGTTGTGCTCGCTCCAAAGGATCTTCAGGCTGGGGGAACTTGGCTGGGATTAAATGACAAAGGAATTTTTGCGGCGATTACCAATCGCCCTGGTGAAAAGGACGACGACCGAAGATCCCGTGGTCTGTTGGTAATGGATGCTCTAGCCTGCGAGGATGTTCGAGAGGCCGCTCAAACTTTAGAGGCTTTGCCCGATGGGGCGTATAATGGATTCAATTTGTTCGTGGCAAATGCCGAGAGTGCAATAATGGCCACTTATGATGAGAAGGTCTCGTTAATTAGATGTGAGGCTGGCCCTCACGTAATCGGCAATTCAGATCCTAACGATATTATTACGCCTAAGGTTGCTCGGATTCTGACCAATGTAAAGAAGGTGGCCGAGAAACCTCCGCAAGAGTGGGTTTCTGAACTCACGGAGGTTTGTCGCAGCCACGAGGGTGAACCGCCTTATGGCGCCACATGCGTTCATGCAGGAGAGTATGGGACGAAAAGCTCCACGCTGTTAGTTTTTGACGAGACCGGCCCATCCGTATTGAAACATTCCTGGGGCGCGCCTTGCGAGACGGAATACCAAAACTTGAGCAACCTTCTTGAAGAGCTAAAGCCGTACAAAATTAACCTTTGGCAAAAGAGCAGTTTGAATTAATTCAACTGTCAATTTGATTTGTATGTAGGAGAGATCTATGAGACGTATCGGAAGCAATATTCGCAAACAAAACACAGATGACCGCTCAAATCGTGTGATGAAAAACATCATTCGGTACACGGATGACGAAGAGCCTAAAAACGAATATCCCAAGCTGATTGTATCGCCACCTAGACCATCTTCCTGCTGCAGCGAAGAAAATCGCGTGATGGTCGGTTCAACAAAAGAAATAGACGGCTTCAAGTTTTGCTACAAAATCTGTGGAACCTGCGGCCACGCGGTAAAGTATTATTATCCTGCCGTTGAAGGTACCAGTGAATCAGTTAAGGACTATAGGAAATGGAAGCGTTACATGGCTCAATGAGGCATGTAACTTTCGCCCTATAACCCAAAACCTTGCAAGAGATAACGGATCTTAGTTCGGCCGAAAACTATTTGAATAGTTTGGTCAACTTAGAGAGAAGTGCCTTAAAAGCTAGGCCAAGGTTATCGTTATCTCCGATAACCCATCTTCTCGAACAAGTTGGAAATCCACATTTGGCGTTCCAAGTTCTTCACATCGCGGGTTCAAAAGGAAAAGGCTCAACTGCTTTGTTTGCCGAGAGCCTTTTACATTCGGCAGGCGTTAAAGTTGGTACCTACACGTCACCGCACCTCCAACAATGGGCCGAAAGGTACCGGATAGAGGGCCGAGAGGTAGAAGGAAAAGCTCTTTTCGAGGAGGTTTTGAGACTCCAACCTTACGTTGAATCCCTTCGTGGTACCTTAATGCAGCCGACGTTCTTTGACGTTTCAACTGCTCTAGCTTTCTCTCTATTTAAAAGATTCTCAGTCACCCATGCGATAGTGGAAGTCGGTCTCGGCGGCCGCTTAGACTCTACTAATGTAGTTAATGCCAGAGTTTCCTGTGTGACAAGCATTGAGTTAGAGCACACTGAAATTTTGGGAAATACTCTTGAGGAAATCGCATCTGAAAAGGCTGGAATTATAAAGAACAGTTCACCGGTAGTGGTCGGAGAATTGTCTCTCGCACCGCGAAAAGTCGTTCTGGAAAGAGCCCAGTCTCAAAGCGCCGAAAGTTTTGTTCTAGGATCGGATTTTGGTGTCGATTTCTCAACTACACCGCTGACTATATATGACGGTTCATGCAAAATTCCATTCCGTACTAAATTGCTTGGGAGCATTGCACCGAAAAATGCTGCGATTGCCCTCGCATGTGTCAGAAGGTTCCCTGACATTTCGATTTCCAACCCTCAAGCGGCGAAAGCACTTTCCACTACAGAGCTCCCCGGTAGGCTCGAAATAGTTAGTAATTCTCCTACGGTACTCGTTGATTCGGCACATACCCCAGAGTCAGCAAAATTTGCACGGGAAGTTTTAGACCGATCCGATTCTCGAGTTCGTTGGATGATCATATCTTTCTCCAACGGGAAAAATATAAAGCAACTCAGTGAACTTTTACTTCCGGGTAGTAGTCGGATCATCGTGACTATGGCTAATGAACAACGCTCAATAGATCCGGAGGAGCTGTGTTTGGAAGCAGAACGTGTCGTTGATGCAGAAGATATCGAAGTAATTTTAGACCCCGAAGAGGCCTTACATCTCGCGTTGACTCAGGCGAGTCCGCGAGATCTTATTTGTGTAATGGGTTCCGTTTACCTGGCAGGTCGTGCGAAAAAGTATTTCGAAAATTTGAAATGAAACAAGAGGACCAGAGTTGCTATTCTGGATATTGAGATAGTTACTTGTGTAGGCCCCGTTATACTGGACTTTGATGACGAGCAGCACTCAGACTTTTAGCTTGGCAATATTTTGCGACTTTGATGGAACTTTTGCAATTGAAGATGTTGGTTCTACTCTGGCTCGCAGACATCTCTCCAAACGACGATCCTTACTGTGGGAAAAGCTCACAATGGGAGATTTGGACCCCTGGAGGTACGCAAGCGAGCTGTTCGGAGGCTTCGAGTTTTCTGAGGCCGAGACCGACAAATTTCTGGAATCTGTGTCGTTGGATCCTGGTGCTCACGATTTGCTTCGCTGGTGTAAAGTCCGAGAAGTACCGTTCCGCATTCTTTCCGATGGTTTCGACAGGAACCTTGATAAAATACAACAACATCAGCAAGTCTTTTTTGACTACGATGCGAACCACCTTGAATTTTTAGGGGACCGATGGCACGTCACTCCAGGGTATCCCGATGTCTCTTGCGGATGCGGAACCGGCGTATGTAAGAAAAGTCGCATCCAGAAGTTTAAAGTTGAGAATCCGGAGGTTCGTACCGTTCACATAGGAAATGGAAGAGTTTCTGATCTATGCGCTTCTCTTTTTGTTGACTACGTGTTTGCAAAGCAGACCTTGGCAGAAGAACTTGAGGAACGGAATCACCGATTTATTAAATTTGACACTCTCTTTGATGTTATTGATTCATTAGACAAAATCGTACGTCCGCGAACCTAAAAGGTATCTAGAGAGATGTTTTACAAGTAGGTTGTTTTATGACTTTGTCCCAGAGTTTCTCAAGGGTGGCCATAATAGGAGCCGGGGTAGCGGGGCTGGCCGCTTATAATGAATTCCGAAAATCTGGAATAAAAGCCACTATCTTTGAGAAAGGAATTTCAATAGGTGGGAAAGTCTCGAGCTTTGAAATAGATGGTGTCATCTCCCAAACCGGAGGCCAGAGATCTTTTAGCGCTAAGGGAGAGTATCTCGCTTTACTTCGTTCTCTTTTCCCAAAGCACTCTTCACTTTTTTATCCTGTCAAAATACATGGATTTCAAAATGTATCGAATCTAAGAGATCATTGTTCTAGGTTTGGAAGAGGTAAGCTCGGTCTTTCTCGATTGAATCGACTTAAACATTTATATCTAAAAGAGTCAATGGATCGATTTGATGACCGTAGTATTCTTAGCCACGCTTGTTTGTACTACGGTGAACGAATGGGCTCAATCTTATCTAGGAAATGGGCTAGCTGGTTCTGTCTAGATGGAAACCAGACAAGTAGGGCAATAGCGCTTGAGCACCTTTGCAAGGGTGTTGATTCTCTTTACGTACCACAGGTCGCGCTTGAAAAAAGTGAAAGTACCTTGCCAGTACGACTTGATTCACACATCAAAAGCATTGATCTAAGTCATGGGAAAATAGGTTTGAAGGCGGACGCTGATGAGCTTACATATTTCGACGCAATTGTTTTGGCAACCCCTCCTCATGTCGCTGCCCGACTATCTGAAAATATTTCCTCAAATGCCGAAAAGAGTCTTCTACTTGGGGTTCGTTATGAAGCATCGGCTGCTCTTCATATTTTATTGAGATCCCCTTTCTTTGGTCGAAGCTTCGAAAGTTTTTCTGAGAGTAATGTAGAAGCGAACTTGGGAAGAGTGTCAGTAGAAAGCGCAGAATCTTCGAGGGTTCCTGAAGGTTTTGAACTTTGCGTTGCGCTGGCAACTCCGGACTTTTTGCGGCGGTTCGCAACTAAGGATGTTTCTTCTCTTAGATTGGTGATGGAAAGTGAAGTTAATCGTCTTTTTTCCGGTCTAACGAGAAAGATCGTTGGAACGAAGCTGTTTTATTTCAAGGAAGGAGTCCCTGTTTTTCCGGTTGGGCATCTAGAACGTATGGTTCGTCTTTTAGAGATTACTAAGAAGGAGGTCCAAAGAGGTAGGCCGCTCGCGTACGCTGGGGATTATCTAACGTCGCCAACCCTGGATGGCGCGGCGAAGTCCGGAAGAATAGCGGCTCGCGTATTGATTGAAGAGTAGTGTCGAAGCTTTGGGATATTTGGAATCTGTAACTTTTCCGCTCGGAGTTCTAGGTCAGTTGTTTCAGATCGCTCGCATTCCGGTGACTGCTTCTCCTAGCACTAGAGTATGGATATCGTGAGTTCCTTCATAGGTTTTTACGGTTTCAAGGTTCACCATATGTCGCATGGATTGGTAATCATCAACGATCCCATTTGCTCCGAGAAGGTCGCGGGAA
>CAYOGP010000035.1:0-11903 GCA_964403555.1 uncultured Spirochaetales bacterium
ACTCCATAATCCCTTTCCTGAGGCCTTCGGAACCCGAGATTTCATCTTCCGTGCCTTTGCAGCCTCCGTCCTCTTTTCAATTAGTGGAGCCGTGAGGGCTGGATCCAGGTGGTCTAGTCTGGAGAGGCGATTCGAAAAATAAAAGGGCGTCCTCAAATAAGGTCTTCTAGGCGGTCTAAAACAACTTCAACTAAACGGGCGTCGAAGCCCAATGGTTCGGCTAAAAATACAGGGATATCAAACTTCTCAGTTGCTTCTAGCACGAGACTAGGAATGTCCTTCGAGGTATGCCTACCAAGTGCAATAAAGTAGGGCAGCACTAAAACTCGTTCCGCACCCTTGCTTTTGCAACTGCCAACTGCCTCTATCAAATCAGGAGACTGTAGCTCAAGGTGTGCCGTCAAAACTTGCCAGTTTGGTCGAAGAGATGAAAGAGCAGATGCAACCGCCTCCAGAACCTTCCCCGGGGCGGACTCTCGACTTCCGTGATCTACAAGAACTACGCCTACGCTTTCCTCAGAATTTTTGTTCTCTTTCAAAGTATCTAAAGCCTCGCAAATTGTCGTTGTCTAACAGTCTGGATTCTCACGCATCACAAAAAGATACACCTCCCGTTTAGCAGATGGTTCTAGATTCTTTTTTGTGAATCTCAGTCAACCGTCCTGAACGTCCAATCTCAGCTAACAGCGGGAAATACTCAAGTACGAAGGACCAATAGAGCAACTTAGAGAGAACACGGGACCTTACTAGAGGAAACATTATATTTCTCGGTCCGACGTTCCCTGAAAGAGCTAACCTGTCTACATGTCGAGTGCAGGTATACTCATAATCGGCAACGAGATTCTATCGGGAAAGGTAAATGATACGAATTCTCCCTTTCTCTTTCGAAATCTGCGGAAGCTAGGCGTTGATGTCCAGCAAATGGCCACGATCCTCGACGAAGTCACTTTGATAGGAGATATGGTCAGAGATTACTCGTCGAAATTCGATTTCGTCTTCACCTCTGGCGGTGTAGGACCAACGCATGACGACGTCACGATGGAGGGAGTTGCCAGGGCTTTCGGCCGCACTCTGGAGAAAAATAGCTCAATCATTGCCCGGATCGAAAACGCTCAAGGCAAACCCTGTAACAACAGCCAGGTAAAGATGGCAATGATTCCCCGAGGTGCATCCCTTTTAGATGGAGGAGATTTGTGGTTTCCGGTAGTGGTCCTGGAAAATGTATACATATTCCCGGGGATTCCTTCTCTGCTCGAAAAAAAATTTGAATCGATTCAAGAACGCTTTAGAAGCAGCCCGTTCTATTTGAAGCGCGTTTTCGTAAACCAACGAGAAAGTGATTTAGCCAGCGCCCTTCATGAAGTCCTGAAAGAATTTCCTACTTTGCTTCTGGGCTCCTACCCCAAAATTGAAGAGAAGTCATTTAAGGTGCTTCTGACCTTAGAATCAAGAGATCCTGAGTACTTAGAAAATGCACTGACGGCACTTCTTACAAAGCTTCCTAAAAACACGATTCATAAAATCGAATAGTCGCATAAATGAGCGAAACCATCACTTTTGATCCAGCAATGCGCGACATCACAGTACGAATGCTTTCCTATCTTCACCCTCTTTTTATGATTATCACGGTGGGGCTTCTCGCTTTAGTATTCAAGGAAGGAGTGTCGCTCCGACGAGCTCGGTTACAGGGCACTTCCTCAAAAAATCGTTCACTCCATACTCGATTAGCTAAAATAGTTACGGGATTAATTCTTGCAGGTGCTATTTCAGGACCAATCTCGGCGGTGCGATTAAGGGGCTGGGACGCTTTTGAATCGGTCCACTCTCGGATTACACTCTCCGTTGTGAGTGTTTGTATTCTAACGGCTGCACTTGGTTGGCTACTCGAGCATCGCCAATTTCAACGACCCGCCGTTCACGGGTGGCTTGGTTTGCTAACTCTTCTGGGTGCGACCGCGGCTTTTGTTACAGGCTTTGTCCTTCTTCCATGACGCTGACGCGATCTCAGGACCTTCTTGAAATCGGTGGTAAGACATCTATCGAGGCCTGTCTGAGCAAATGATCCGCTAAAACAAGACACATCATCGCCTCAACCATTGGGACGGCCCGAGGAAGAACACAGGGATCGTGTCTACCGCGCGCTTCTAAAACTATCGGTCTTCCCTCGGTGTCAACGGTATCTTGGGAAACGCTAATTGTCGCGGTCGGCTTGAAAGCCACTCGAAAAACAATCAACTCACCGTTACTAATACCGCCCTGGATTCCTCCCGAACGGTTTGTTTTAGTTCTAACTATCCCCGCTTCGTCGCGAACAAAAGGATCGTTGTGTTCTGAGCCGCGTAGTCTTGTGCCAGAAAACCCACTTCCAACCTCAAATCCCTTAGCAGCGGGTAAAGATAACATCGCCTTCGCTAAATCGGCATCCAACTTATCGAATACAGGTTCACCGAGACCCGGGGGTACGTTTCGCGCAACGCACTCGATAATACCTCCTAGGGAATCTCCTTGCTTACGGGCCATTTCGATAGAATCTTCCATTTTCTTCGCAGCCATCGGGTCGGGGCAACGCGTAGGTGTGGCCTCTATCTCATCCATTTGAACAGCCTCTCGATCGACCTGGGACGTAATTTCCCCGACAACCGAAACCCAGGCACACACCTCAATTCCGGACAACTCGAAAAGCAGCTTCCTAGCAATCGCTCCCGCGGCAACCCTGCCGATCGTCTCCCTGGCACTTGATCGACCGCCACCCTGCCAATTCCGAATACCGTATTTGGCTTCTGTCGTATAGTCGGCATGGGAGGGCCGATAGAGATTTCTCATTTCCTCATAGGCCTCGGGTCGTGCATCCTTGTTACCAACCCACATGGCAATTGGCGATCCAATCGTTAGACCTTCAAAAAGACCAGAAATTACCTCAATATGGTCCTGCTCATCACGAGGTGTAGTCAAATGACTTTGCCCTGGACGTCGCCGGTCCAAGTCCTGCTGGATCTCGGAGACGGAGATTGCAAGACGAGGAGGACATCCATCTACGACCACACCCACGCCGCCTCCATGGGATTCCCCAAAAGTAGTAATACTAAAGATTCGACCTATTTGACTACCCACCCCTCCAGGATAACAACCTAACATTAGAGCAGTAGGGTCGTCGGGCCCAAAGTAGAAACATAGGGATCAATTTTGGTCATAGCAGGATCTTTAAATACTAGAAAAGCTGAGAAAATAAATTCTTGGTTGGAAATTCATGAAGAGAAAACAACTTTACCCAGCAATAATCGTCGCAATCTTATTCAACTCTGTAACCAGCGCTGGAAAAGACAACGGACAAATAAGACCCGACCTGAGTAATTTTATCGAGCTGACTGTTCCGCATCAGTCTTCTCCGCATCCGTTAGCTGTTTTGATGCCTGGTTGTATGGGTTGGCACCCTCATCATCAACGATGGCGCGAGGACTTGCTCGCCAAAGGCTTCGCAACACTACAAATCGACAGTTTTGGCCTAAATGGCCTTCTAGATCCGAGCGATCTTCGACGGTATGTATGTTCTGGATTAAAGGTGCGTTGGGACCAGAGAGCTAATGATTTGAGAAACGCCCTAAAGAAAGTATTCGAACGGCCTGATATTTCGGTTACGGGAGGCATAATATTCGGATGGTCTCACGGAGCCTCGAGCTCACTCGAATATATTCTCCGAGGTAATCATTCGACCTCGAGTGATTCAAAGGATGATTCGTTGATTTTTGAAGCGGCATTTTTGTTTTACCCGTATTGCGGTCCCGGAACGAGATGGGAACCCAGAAAGGAAATAAAAGCGTTAGATACAATTATATTTCACGGCACTGAAGATCGAATTACCGATCCTATTCAATGTAAACGACGAGTCAACCGGCTAAAAGAAAGTGGTATACAAATCGAATTTTTCCCACTTGATGGTTCGGGTCATTGGTTTGACAATCACAGAGAACCCCGAACCTACAGGAAAGGTTCGGCAACGAAAGTAAAATCGTTAATCAACAAAAGGCTAAAACTGCTGCCTGATCATTGAAAACTGAAACCTTTTCTATCGCCGACGGCGGATAAGAATCCAGGTCGCTCCCGTCCCGCCTGCGTCTGCCGGTGCAGATTGCACCGCAAGAATGAGGTTCGAAAAAGCTCCTTCTGTAATCCATTTAATAAAGGCCTCCTTAAGAACGGGCCCTGAAGAGCTCCTCAAACCTCGGCCGTGAATAACAGACACACACCTTGTTCCTTGAGCAAAAGAATCTTGAATTAATTTATGCACTTCTTCACTTGCATCTTGACGGTTTAGACCGTGGAGATCTAGCTCGATAGCCGGCTCTATCTCACCACGATTAAACCGACGAAGCTGGGCCCGATTGACGCCAGTCGTCCTTCCTTTTATTACTTCGCCCTGACGTTCGACTATAAGACGATCTTCATTCACGAAATTTCCTTCAGATTCAAAGAGTGAAAAGCTTTAGCAGTAAGACTGCTATGGGGTAAATCGAGGAATGTCTTGAGCGAAACCCACCTATGAGCAGCAAAGCCTCTCCTTCGCACTCGCTGTGAATTAATTTCTCCTCTAAATAGGTATAAAATTAGTTTACGATGAGTAAACAAATGAACAATCCGGCCAGTCTCTTCCAGAGACCCTCCGAGTACCAGACCCAGCGATTCGAAAAGAGACCGCCTAAGACCTGCCTCTGGCCTCTCATCCTTACGAACTTCTCCACCGGGGAGATCCCATAAGCCACCTAAGAGACCTCGTTCAGGTCGTTTCACGGCTAGGAACTTTTGCTTGCGTGAAAGGAGGATCGCGGCTCCGACTATAGTTTTAGGGGCACTCTTTTGTGGCTTATGTGGTAGCTGCTCTACATCACCTACCGCGAAAGCATCACAAATTTTATTAACAGCACATTTGGAACAACGAGGAGAGCGGGGCCGACAGACAACTGAACCGAACTCCATAAGAGCTTGGCAAAAATCACCAGGTGTTGGTCCATTCATCAGTGATTGCGCAAATGAATCAACCTTTTTTTTCGCATGGATCTTCGTTACATCTTCTCTTACTCCATAAATCCTAGAAAGTGCTCGGATTACGTTTCCATCAACAGCTGCTTCTGGCATGTCAAAAGCAATCGCTAAAATTGCACCTGCTGTGTACGGACCAACTCCCGGCAATTCCATTAATTTCCTGCGATCTCTTGGGAATAAGCCATCATGTTCTTCAACTACTTTACAGGCGGCACGGTGAAGTGCTCGAGCTCTAGAGTAGTACCCGAGACCCGACCAAAGAGACAGCACTTCGTCAACTTCTGCGATGCTCAATGAAAAAACAGTAGGAAATCGTTTTATAAATTTATTGTAATAGGGAATTACTGTAGTTACCTGAGTCTGCTGAAGCATAATCTCCGAGATCCAAATTTGGTATGGATCTTTTCCCAACCTCCAGGGTAGGTCTCGCTTATTTTGGTGATACCAAGAAAGAACCTTTTCCCTCAACTCAGACGTTTGAACACGATTCTGATTTTCCTTCATGAAATTTTAAAACTCAACCTGAATTGGAGAATCGATTCTAATAGCGCTCGGTGTTACATGTGTCCTAATAGCAAAAACTTCAACTCCGTTATCAATGGCCTTGCGTAAAGATTTTCCGTAATTGGGATCGATATCATCAGCGATCGAAAACACGTCGCAATCTGACCTCTGGATTATAAACATAAGAACTGCTCTGTTTCCTTTTCTGGAAAGATCAGACAAAAGTTCTGCATGTTTTTTCCCTCTTCTAGTAACGCTATCAGGAAACAGAGCTTTGTTGCGTGAAGACATCGTCACGCTTTTAACTTCAACATACGTTGTTCTCGGATCAACAAAATTTCCGGAAAGTACAAAATCTAATCGAGAATTCTCTCCAACACGAACTTCACTTTTGATCTCAGGATAATCGGATAAACTCTCAAGAAAATTTTTTTCTAAAATACACTTGGCGATCTGATTAGCTCGGATAGTGTGCAAACCAACCCAAACATTTCCAACTTCGATCATCTCCAAGGTATGTTTTAACTTTCGCTTCGGGTTTTTGGAGGTAGTACACCAAACAGGTGCACTCTCTCGAAGTAAATCACGCATACTGCCAGGGTTAGGGCAGTGAACTGTCAGCTCGCTTCCATCACTAACCTTAATATCTGCGAAGAAACGCTTGTATCGTCTGATAAACAGACCTTTAAGATCAGCGGAAACTTGGATCTGCAGCAATTTTAGTCCAGCCATTTCTCGACGTGGTCGTTTACCCACTTGGGATCCCACCACTCTTTTGGATCAACATAATGTCCGTTCACGAGTACAGAGAAATGCAGATGATCACCGCCCGCCAAACCAGTTTTACCGGACCTGCCAACTTCGGACCCTTTATCAACATGTTGATCAACTCTCACGCTTATTTGAGAAAGATGAGCATATAGCGTAAAGAGTCCTAACCCGTGATCAATAAGCAGACAGTTTCCGTAGATTCCCATATCGCCCGCAAAAAGAACTCTTCCTGAATTAGCCGCATCGATCGGAGCGTTAGCCGTTGAAGCTAGATCGTATCCGGAATGAATTGCTCTTGACACCGCCTCACCTTTCCACAAATAGGTTCGATTCTCTGCATAGCGGCTGGTTACTGCCGAATTCCGCATTTGTGTAAATGCTCCGCTCCAGAGACGGGCACTTGATGTAGCCGTCACTAACTCCTTAATCTTCTCTTCATTGGCAAAGCGCTCTTCTTCGTTTATCAAGATAAATGCCTTCACATAATCATCGGATGGCGTTCGACCCAGATGAGTAGCTAACTTGGGAATTTTATTATCGATGAATTTTTTCGGTAACGTAATACGAACATCGACAAATCGTCTCTCCTTAATCCGCGCAGGAAAATCGACCTTGTTTATATTTCCCGCGAGATCTGTCGCAATTAACACTATTTCTGGATCGGCAGAGGCTTTCCATGGCAAGGTAAAAAATGAGATATAACGATTGTCGTGTTTTTCTAGGTCGCCAGAGGTAACGTTGTCTGTTGACAAGAGAAAGCCAGGAAAATATTCATCGTCAACTGAGACACCTGAATGTTTCGTCTTCTCAGAAACAGTATAGACCGCTACAGCAGATCCCCCCCGGCGAACGTAAGTCAAACCACTCTCCGAGCTTATCGAAGGAGGAGTAAGATCAACAAGAATTGGAATCTCAATTTTAGTAATGTTACCCCTCCACCACGTTAACCAAGACCAGTCTCTGGCCTCGAGTTTGAGAATGAACTTCCCCTCCTCGGAAATCCCTAGTTCCTTCGGAACGACCCGTATCTTCAGTTTTGCGCTCTTCGGTCCCTCCCCAAAGACCAGGCTTCCCGCGAAAGAACGGTACATCAGCTTCAAATTTTTCCCGAACACTTCCGCGCTAGCACTGACCTCACGAAGGCCACTCCCGAGATCTTCTAGGGATAGGTCAATCTCTTCACCCTCGAGATTAACCTGAAGAAATTCGGGAGCATGAATCTGAGGACTCGCGGTCTCAAATCTTTCGAAGGATAAAAAGCCAGTCGTTACAACAGCCACGGCAAAAAACATTGAAATCGGTTTTGAAATGGACAATTTGGACCCTCTTTTGTAGAGATTCTAGCGTTCGTCAGCCGCAGTAACTTCGGGATCTAATTATTTGCTCTAAGAACGGGAAGAAGAATTGACGTAGCACTTCCCTTCGCCGATTGTTACCCGATTGGGCATTAAAAGGAGATCGTTTCATGGAGCGGCTACGCGAGTTAATTCTAATCAGGCATGGGGAAACCGAAGGTGAATCCAGTATACGGTACTACGGGAGCACAGATGTCGACCTCTCCCTCCAAGGACGCGAGCAGATGCGCAGAGCTTCAGGAGAACTCTCCGGGCGAGAGGTAGACTTTGTCGGAGCTAGTCCGATGAAGAGATCTTGGAAAGGTGCAGCTATCGTTAGCAGAGGAGCCCAGGTCCGCCTTTTTCAGGCATTCAGAGAGGTCGACTTCGGAAGATGGGAAGGTTTCACCGATCAAGAAATTCAAGATACTGACCCAACCCGACACTCTGAATGGAAAAACTCCGGGGAGAACTTTACATACCCAAGCGGTGAGTCTAGAGCCGCCTTTAGACAGCGAGTATCTAGGGAACTAGCAGGGCTTCTCGAAGAAGAAGCATCAAGCGCGCTTCTCGTTCTTCACAAAGGCGTGATCCGTATACTCGTAGACACTTTAACCGGCCAGGCTCTAGATGAAGGCAAACCAGAACTTGGTCAAGCACTTTTTCTGACAAGAGAAGGTGAGACTGTCTGGTCCCTAGGAAGCAAGTCAAGCAACCCTGATGGGCTTGCTAAGCTCGGAGAGTCCTAGCCCGCCCTATCAAGAGTTTTTTTCGACCTTACAGGGCCCGCGGCCGGGGGTGTGGTTTTCCAATTCAGGATTAAGATACACCCCTAATTTCGTCCAGATACGGCATCAGGTATTCCTTAAATACGACGGGATTTTCACTCATCGGAAAGTGACCTACCTTTTTCATGGTTTTGAAACTCGCTCCCGGCACCTCCGCGACTAATTGTTTCGTCATTTCCGGGCTTACCGACCAATCGTATTCCCCAGTAAGAAGGTATATCGGTATCTCGTCTGTGTTGATCTGACGCGCCTTCTCATTCGTGTCGTAAGCGAAGTAGTAGTTTAAATCGCCTCGAAATACTGGTGGTCCTCCCTGGCTATAACACCAAGCTGTTTCTCGTCGGCGGTTTTCTGGACTTAGGGGAGCCATTATGCTCATCATCATATTGCCTTTGTTCGCGTTGCTTATACGAGGATGATTAAAAAAGGATGGGTCAAAGTCCCCGCTATCGAGACCCGACTCGACGCCGACGACGGCACGGAAGGAAGCTGGATGATTTAAAGCTAAGTCAATCGCTACTTGGCCTCCCATCGAACATCCCATAAACACTGGTCGTTCCGCATCGAGAGCTGAACAAATCTCTAAGATGAAACGCATAAACCAATGACCTTCAAGCTTGTAGTCTTCGGTCCACCAGTTCGTTCCTTCTGGAGGAACAGATTTTCCATGGAAGGGTAGATCCCACGCAATGACTCGAAAGTTGTCTGTGATATCGCTATCTCCGAGGAGATGACGCCACTGTCTGCTATCCGAACCGGCCGTGTGCTGACAAACCAAAGGGATTCCTTGACCCGCTTCCTCGTAATAAACGCGATAGTCAATACCATCAAGTTCCACATGGACGTATCGTCCAACAACATCTTCTATTTTCGCCATAATTGTCACTCCTAACTTATCCGCGCATGAGCGCGGAGGAGGTCGACCACTCGGTTGAGCGCTCCTAAGTATGCCATTGCACCCTCGATATCCCCGCCCCACGAAATATCATGAAAGCAAACAGAAGAAAAAACGTGATGGTAGTAGGGCTTCGGGATTGGCTCCAGAGCTTTCTTCCATTCTTCCTCCGGGCCGGTAAGAAGGATATCGCTCTGCTCGATTTCTTTAGTCTCTCGAATTTCAATAACTTTGCCGTCACGAATCTTCAAAAGCGACTTGAAGTCGCCTAGTCCGAGATGCAAATCTGTCTCCCAGAACTCGGAAGCAACCGAAAACTCCCCGTCGCTATTCAAAATGTCCCGGAACTGTTCCCGATTAAATTGGATCACGTACAACTCCCATTGAAAAAATCTTCCAGGACCCATCATAGTACCTTGACCCGAAAAAAAGAAAGAGCAGAAAATATCCCGCGGGGGGCGAGAGGCCAGCAATACAACAGTACAACTGCAGAGTGACTTCTATTCCTTCTTATAAAGTACTCGAAGGCACAGGACGACCTCTGGTTCTGATCCACGGAGTACTCTCGAGTAATCGGCAGTGGGAACCAAACTTGCCCGCTCTCTCCACGGTGGCACAGCCGGTTTTACTAGAGTTGTTTGGGCATGGAAACTCGCCCTCTCCTGAAAACACTTCTAGCTACACTCCCGAGAGCTACGCAAGCGCACTCGAAGAAATACGAAGAACTCTTCGCGCAGAATCTTTATCTCTTGTGGGCTACTCGCTGGGAGCGAGGATCACTTTTGAATATGCCCTTCGCCATCCCCACAGAGTCAGTGCACATATAGTCACAAATTCTTTGTCGGCCTTCTCGACTCCCGAATGGATTAAAACAACTCGAAAAGTCATGGACGGTATTGAGCAGGATGTTTTAAAACGTGGTCGTCCCGCAATCGAAGCGATGCCCATTCACCCCAAAAATAGCTCTCGTCTCGATCAAAACATGAAAGAAGGTCTTTGCAGCGACCTGTCCTTGAGTGACCCCATCGGTATCGCCCGCACGACCACAATCACGGCCCTCGCCCCACCTCTAACTAAACGAATGCTCGATAATAAGGTCCCTACTCTTCTTACCTGTGGCCAGCTAGAAAAACGATTTCAGGACCGTAGAAATTGGGCTGAAAAGCATGTCCCCAACCTTTCTGTCGTAGACCTCAATGCTGCGCACGCGGTAAATGTCGAAGCCGCAAAGGAGTGGAATACCGTAGTCGTGGATTTCTTAAAAAAACACGCTGGCGACCAGAATAACCCTAGCGTTCACGCCTGATCAGGCCCCCGGCATGATCTAACACACCAGCGATCGGCTTCGGCTTTCTGACAGCGATCGTAACTGCGAGCAGATCGAACTTCTCGAGTAAGGCGTTCGCAATCCTTTCTGCTAAAGCCTCCACCAAGCGGTGCTCCCGGCTTCCCGCGATAGCCTCTACTACATCGAAGATATCCTTGTAATTCACCGTATCACCGATTCGGTCGCTTTTCCCTGAAATGCTTAAATCTCGCTCTACCTCAAGATCGATTAAAACAGGTCGTCGCATTCGCCTCTCTGCGACGGTTACTCCAAGAGCGGCAGGGATTTCGATGCCCTCCAGAATGATAGTATCGACTGTTTCAGACATAATACTCCTCGGAATAGGGTCTAAAGGGTATCATGACTTACAACTAAGGAGGCACCGTGTCTGAGGCGTTTGAAAGTGTTCAAAAGAGAGAAGCAAGACATTTTTTACCGGTAGTCAACAGAGTTCCAGTAGCCATCGTTTCAGGATCCGGTTCCAAGGTAACGGATATTGATGGGAAAACGTACATCGACCTAACTGCCGGCTGGGGGGTAACTTCGATAGGTCACTGCCATCCAAGTCTTGCAAAAGCAATTGCTGACCAAGCCGCCACGCTAATGCAAACAACGAATCTTTACTACACACTCCCACAGCTAGACCTGATAGAGAAGTTGAGCCAAATTACACCGGCCAATATTACGAGAAGCTTCCTCACTAACAGTGGTACTGAAGCCATAGAGGGAGCCATAAAACTCGCCCACCGGGCGACGAAACGATCCGGATTTATTTCTGCACAAAACTCTTTCCACGGAAGAACTCTTGGAGCGCTCTCGTTGATAGGACAGGATAGCTACCGAGAGCCTTTCTCCGCATTATTAAACGATACGACGATCGTGCCTTACGGAGATATCTCCGCCGTCGAAAAAGTTGTGGACGAAAAAACTGCCGCGGTAGTCATAGAACCCATCCAAGGTGAAGGAGGCGTTAACGTTCCACCTGATGGTTATTTGGCTGAACTTTCTGAAATCTGTCATCGACAGGGAGCTTTACTAATTTTAGACGAAATACAGACAGGCATTGGCCGCACGGGCCGCTGGCTAGGTCTTGAACACGATGGAGCAAAGCCCGATATCATTACATTGGGGAAGGGGCTCGGTGGGGGATTCCCTGTTGCTGCTTTTTTGTGTACCGAGGAACTGGCCCGCACGGCATCTCCGGGAGAACACGGAGGAACTTATATCGGTAACCCTCTCGCAGCCGT
>CAYOGP010000036.1:0-11405 GCA_964403555.1 uncultured Spirochaetales bacterium
CGTACCGTTTTGGTTGCTGCTCGGGCAAAAACCCAAGAAAACGTATTGGTTCGTTTCTTCCGTTGCATTTGTCTCCGCTTTTGGATTTTGGTTAGAGCGTAATGTAATGGCATGGCCCGCTTGGGTCCCTGAAGACACCCTTGCTCCCTTCGGCTGGATTCAGACCGGGGTCGCACTAGGCTTTTTGGGCGCATTTGCGTTAGTCTTCCTGGTTTACACCAGGGTCTTTCCGTCTTTGGCGGTCCCCCACAAAGATTAGAATCGAGGCATTCGAGTGCCACGCTTTGAAGGTAAAAAAATTCTTGTTACTGGTGGTACCAGCGGTATTGGCCTCGCTACTGCGAAGAGAGTCAGCGAAGAGGGCGCTCTTGTAGCGGTGACAGGAAGGCAGCAGGCGGGACTTGACCAGGCCAAAGAAGAAATCCCCGGCTGTCTCGCAATTGCAAATGATGCCGCGGAAGAAAACGCAGCCGATGACTTGGCTAGATTATTGAAGGCAGAATGGGGTGCACTCGACGGGGCTTTTCTTAATGCAGGTATCGGTACTGTTCGGCCCTTGGAAGAAGTAAGCCCCGATGAGTTTGATCGACAGTTCCATGTAAATGTTAGAGGACCACTTCTGCAGGCCAAGTCACTTAAGCCTTGCATGTCCGAAAATGGATCCGTCGTTTTAAACACCACTGCTGCTCGGAAAGTAGGTTTTCCCGGCATGGCGATATACGCCCCGACAAAGGGGGCTCTTCGGACTCTGACTCGAATTCTGGCGGCGGATTTCGCACCTTTGGGGGTTCGTGTTAATGCGGTGGCTCCAGGGGCCATCGCGACACCGTTTTTCCAAAACGGAGGCTTGTCGCAAGAAGAGATAGAAGCTTTCGGAAATCCGATTCTGGAGAAAGTTCCTTTAGGAAGGTGGGGTACTCCCGAAGAAGTCGCAAGCGTTGTGCTGTTCCTTCTGAGCGAAGATTCTTCCTACGTCACAGGGTCTGAATATGTCGTCGATGGTGGCTTCTCGGAAGTCTAGGGATATTGCAGCAGAGAAGACCTGTTCTTTTTTTTATTCGTTGTGGAGTCTGCTTTCAAGGAGAAAAGACGTCCCCATCCGTTGCTACAAATACGGGTCGTGCAAAAGTCCTGCCTACTAGACGCTTATATTGGAAGTCGAATATTGGAGGTGGTGTGAGTCTGGTGAGTGCCACGGCACGAACATTCATCTGAGTGGCGAGAGCACCTATGTCTTCAAGGGCAATCCAGGAACGAGCCTCTCGCCTTGTGGCTTCCGAAGCTCCACTATCGATGGCTGCTTCTAAGGCTTCGCGAACATGGGCACCTTGGAACCAAAAATCGCAGTCTTGACCAAATGTGATAAGACGCTTGTTGTCATGTGCGCGGCCTGCAATAAGAACAGATTTTTCTTTTTGCCACACTCTGTAGGCGAAAAAGTTTGCTGTTAATTGGCCTAGGTTAATGGTGTCGAGCTTGAAAGATCCAACAGTGAAGCTCTCTGATTCCTTGATCTCTGAGACAATTGGAGGGATTACATTTTGAAGTAACATGATTTCTGTTTGAAGGTCGAGAGCTGCTTCAAGACCCTTCCAATGGCGGATAAGAGTCTTTTTACTTCCTGGCGGCCCCATAATGTGAAGTGCATTGGTTGCGCCTTCCTGAGCTCTGGCCATTAGAAAATCATCGAGCCCCACGAAGTTCTCGGGAAGAATGCTGGTCAAGATTATGGAGGTGGGTTGTCGGGCGGGGATTTCTGCTGCCCTCATCGACCCAACAAGGCCGGCGCCTGCATCAACAAGAATAAGCTCGCTTCCAAGTGCAATTCCTATCGACGGGCCAGCACGGTTGTGGTTTATACGGTCAGCTCCGGTTCCTAAAGTGATGACCTGGAAGCCGTCAAATACGCGCTCCTTGAGAGGGGCAATTCCGCTACCGATGCGCTCGATATGCTTAGCAGTCCAGGCGAGGCCCCATACTACGAAAAGACCCGCGAAGCCGACTGCCAGGAGGATCGCTCGAATTCTTGTCAATTACTCTTACCTCTTTGTCGAAAGGAGCTGGACGGTTTTTGCCCATCTCCGATATTGATGTCTTCTAGATCCGGAATTTTAGGCGTTTTACACGCAGGTGTCTTAGATATAGCCGAGGTGAGGGTAGTCCGATAAATTATAGGAACTAGGGGAGTCTCACTCATTCCCCGAGTCCTTTGAGGACCCCGTTGGTCTTCGTGATTGCTTCCTCGTGAAGCCTTCACCGGTGGAGGGGCGACCTGAGGCGATAGGAACGGCGCCCGTCATAACCTCAGGGTAAAGCGACGGAGCCTGGGGCTCGTTGCAATGCTTCCACGCCGGTAAGGAGGTGAAAAATTGGACCATTATCAATCTACGGCGAGTGAGGTGGCGGCGTCCTGACGCCACACTGAGAGCCGTTTTATTTCTCGGTGCTTGCGGGGCGCTTGTCCCAGAGCCACCGTCCCGGGGGCGCGGACGCCGTAGCCGCTGTGGGGCAATGATTTATCTGCGACGATTCGGACGGATATCCGTATCTTCCGGTCATCGCTAGAAGATGATAGCCCGCTCCCGGGGTTTTTTTTCAACCTTCGTATCGATATCTCAGGCAGCATCGCCTTGAAATAAGTAGACAGTGTCTCCGAACTTAAGCAGGGTCCGGCTATAATCGATGGCATGACAAATAAAGCCCGAATTCATCTCGACCCAATGACTCCTGTAACCTTTCTCGAAAGGAGCGCCCGAGTTTTTCCTGACAAAACGGCCGTGGTCTATGAAGACCTTCGATGGACCTATCGCGAGTTTTCGGAGCAGGTTGGTCGAATGGCGGGAGCCTTACTTAGGGCAGGAGTCGAGCCTGGTGACAGGGTTGCTTTCTTGACCCCCAACGTTCCGGCTATGCTTGTCGCACACTTCGCTGTTCTCAGGGTGTCCGCCGTCCTTGTCGCTATAAATACGCGACTCAATTCGGAGGAAGTTGGTTACATACTTAACCATAGTGGTGCGAAGCTGGTATTTGCTGACCCTGAGCTTGCTCCCAAAATTCTTGATGTGCCCGGAGGGCTGGATTCGCGACCGAGTTTTGTCAATGTTTTGGATCCTGCTGCGGGATTTAGTGAGAGCGTCTTAGATGGCGCGACATTTGATGAGTTTGTTCACGGAGCCGACGTGCTTCCAATAGAAATGGACTTGGACGATGAAGATCGAACGACGTCAATCAATTATACCTCAGGAACAACGGGTCGCCCTAAGGGCGTAATGTACACGCACCGCGGTGCGTTCCTGAATGCCTTCGGGGAAATGTATGTCCACGAGTTGAACAGAGACAGCGTTTTCCTGTGGACTCTTCCATTGTTCCATTGTAACGGTTGGTGTTTTCCTTGGGCCGTTACTGGTGCTGCCGGAACCCATGTAATGTTAAGAGCGGTCGATCCGACCAAAATTTATCAAATGATTGACCGAGAAAACGTTACCCACTTCAATGGTGCTCCTACTGTGCTTTTGATGCTCGCTCAGGCTCCCGAGGCAGCTGGCCGACAATTTGATCCGAAGCTGAAGGTAGCAACGGGTGGAGCTCCTCCTTCACCAACTTTGCTGGCAGATTTAGACAGGTTGGGTGTTCGCGTGATCCACCTTTACGGGCTTACGGAGACGTATGGACCTCATGTTTATTGCCAACTTCAGCAAGAGTGGGAGTCTCTTGAAGCGGAGCCCCGCGCAAAGGTCATGTCACGGCAGGGTGTTCCCTACCATCACGCTTTTCATCTCCGTGTCGTGGACGGGTTGATGAATGATGTACCAAGTGATGCCGAAACAATGGGCGAAGTGGTGATGCGTGGGAACAACTGTATGAAAGGTTATTTCAACGACGTTGATGCAACCGCAAAAGCCTTCGAAGGGGGATGGTTTCATTCTGGAGATATAGGCGTCATGCATCCCGACGGGTATATCGAACTCAGAGACCGCAAAAAGGATATTATTATCAGTGGCGGAGAGAACATTTCAACGATCGAGGTCGAACATACGGTAGTGAGCCATCCGGCGGTTTCGGAGGCTGCGGTAGTTGCGGTGCCGCATGAGAAATGGGGCGAAGTTCCAAAGGCTTTTGTGACTCTATTGCCGGGGGAAGAACTTACGGAAGAGGCTTTGATTTCATATTGTCGCGAACAGTTGGCGCATTTTAAATGCCCAAAGCATGTTGAATTTGGAGAACTCCCGAAAACTGCCACGGGAAAGATTCAAAAGTTTCGTCTACGCGAGAAAGAGTGGGCCGGGTTCGAAAAAAGAATAGGGTGAGTCCCTTCTTAAACGAAGGGAAGTACTTGAGAAGCGCCTGCATCAATATTGTAAGCATTTCCGGTAATAAACGATGCTTCGTCCGATGCTAAAAATGCAACCAGCTTTGCTACCTCTTCAGGTTGACCCACTCGTTTCATGGGGTTGAGTCGAGAAAAGAGCTGCTCGAGTTGCTCCGAGTTCTGATGGACTGGACCCAGGATAGGCGTGTCGATAACTCCTGGGCAAACAGCATTTACGCGAATATTTTTAATGGCTAGGTCTGCTGCTGCGGACTTCACGAGTCCGAGTACACCATGTTTGCTCGCCGTGTAAGCCGATAAATTTGCCGTTCCTCTGATTCCCGCGATAGAAGACGTAGCTATAATGCTTCCGCCCTCTTTCATCTCGTTAGCTGCACATTGAAGTCCCCTGAATACTCCCGTTAGGTTGATGTCAATCATTCGTTGCCATTCTTCGTCACTGGTGTCTAACACTCCTTTTAAGGCACCTATTCCGGCATTAAGGTAGGCGATGTGCAGGCCTCCGAAATTTTCAACAGCCTCAGCGATGGACCGGCTATTTTGTTCTCTAGACCTTGTGTCGCACTTAGAGGCGAGGGCTTCGTTACCTTCATTTAAAATTTTTTCACAGATGTTTTGGGCACCTTCAAAGTTGAGGTCGGCACATACGACTCGTGCTCCACGACGTGCTAGTTCTATCGCGGTGGCAGCACCCAGACCCGAGGCGGCGCCACTAATCCATGCCACCCGGTTTTGTAGTTGTTGAGTTGTCAATTGTTTTGTCCTCCGGAAGATGTTAGGTCTAGAATAATTTTGTCCTCAATCCTTGTGATAATGTCATCTACTAATGAATTGTCTCTGAATAAAACTTGCTCAGGACTGAGTGAGGCTATGCCGTCTCGATCGGTTGCGAGTTGAGGGTAAAAAATTTTCCGCGGTCCGTAGCTAATTTCTATCGGTATTGATAATGCCTTTAGGTATGACTCAAAGCTCATAAATTTCAAGAGTAGTTCAATCAACTCTTGTGTTTGGAGAGAGTCAATCAAGAGGTTACATGCAGTATTCAAACGCAAAGTCTCGGTGTGATGAGACACCAGCCAAGGTTTAATTTCTCCTAAGAGTTCTCGGTCTAATAGATGTTCTCCAAGTGTAGATTCAACTTGTAGTCTGTCCTCGATAGCGTGTCTGAAATCAGATGTATCTTCTATCTGAACTTCCTTTAGCGAGCCGAGCTGATTCCAAAGTTCTTCGATGATCGGTTCGCGTTCTTGAGGGCTCATCGGACCGAAACGATGAGCTGAAGCAAAAACGAAGAAGTCCTTCTCGGCTCCTCTTCCGGCATGGTGTACCGCTTCTCTCCACGCTTCTTCTGCGTTGTAGGAGTCAGGATTTTTCATGTAGTCAGCTGCCGTGCTTATCGTTATGTACGACGCTCTGGCGTGGTTCATTGGATTGAGCAATAGCCCCGAAACGGTCTCTCCTAGTCGTTTGTCACGTCCAAGGTAAGGCCCTAGGTGAAGAGCGGATTTCATCGGTCCGTCAGCTACCGGGACGTTGTCCCATATGAGAGGTTTTCTTCCGAGTAGTTCTGTTCGCTGCTCCGCCTCTTTAAAAAGGATTTCAGACGCCAGAACTGTCCCGCCCGTCCAGCCAACCTCTATGCCGGGTAATAGCTCTTTTCCTAGCTTCTTTAAGTAGGCAGTAGCTTCGTTTCCTGCGTAGTCTGTAGGAATTAGCCAGAAGACACCATCTTTCCCAAGAGCCTGCTGTAAATTATTTGCTAGAGAAACGTGAGCCGCGCCTAAACTTGAATAAGCAGAACGGTCTTCTGGGTTCTGAAGAGATGTTGGAACGTCATCGAGAGCGAGGCACAAGAAAGTGCTTCCCAGTTCTTGGAATTTTTGGAACTTTTCCAAGAGATCTCTTCGATGTTGTTCATCACTATAAATTATTGAATTCCCTGGTGAGATGGCGAAGCCGACCGTGACTCCGAGTTTACGGCCTTTCTTAATTAATTCTTCGAATTCTATTATTGTGGCTTGGGGGTAGGGTTCTCGCCAGCGTTGGCGATGATAGGCATCGTCTTTTGGGGCATACAGATAGACATTCATGTCTAGAAGAGCAAGGTTTTGGATCCACCAAAGTCTGTCTTCGTGTGTAAAAGGTTTTCCGTAGAAACCCTCTACGATTCCTCTATAGACGAAATTTTTTGATTTCACGTTTTCTGTTTTCTCTACGCACAGTACTGTCAGAACTCTTCGTCTTCGTTTACGTCTGCCATAGCGATCGGATGCGGTGCAAATTCTGATCCATCGTTCCACCCAGGAATTGCACTTGCTTCGGTTATCCACGAGTGTGCGAGATTCTCTTCAATCACGATTTCACTTCCATCAAATGCTTCCGAAATTCCATTCCATAGATCCTCTCCGCCACTTGTCCACCACACTTTCGATGTGAATTCGAAATCAACTTTAAGTTTCTTCATGCCGGACATGGAGTTTCTAGATTTTCCTTCCTGCTTTAGTCTGTGTTTTTGCCCACGTGTCTCTTAGGGTGACAGTTCTATTCCAAACAGATCGTTCTGCGGTTGAGTCGCGGTCTTTTACAAAGTATCCCATTCGTTCGAACTGGAACGTCTGTTCTTCCTCTGATTCCATTAGGCTGGGTTCTAACTTGGCTTGTTTCACTATTTCGACGCTTCCTGGATTTAAGTGAGCCGTAAAGTCCGAGTTTGGATCCGAAGTCATGGGGTCTTCGACGTTGAATAAAACGTCGAAGAGCCTTATTTCCGCATCGTGAGCATGAGAGGTTGAGACCCAATGAATTGTTCCTTTGACCCGCCTGCCGTCAGGGGCGTTACCGCCTCGTGTTTCAGGATCGTAAGTGCAGTGGACTTCCGTAATCTCTCCGTCCGCATTTTTTACTACGTTCTGACACGTAATCAGGTAGGCATAACGAAGCCTTACCTCTCGACCTGGGGCAAGCCGAAAGAATTTTTTGGGAGGGTTTTCCATAAAGTCTTCTCTCTCAATCCAAATTTCCCTAGTGAAGGGTACCTCTCGCGTTCCTTGGAGTTCATCTTCGGGATTATTGATGGCAGTTATTTTTTCGACCGATGCCTCCGGGTAGTTTGTAATTATGACTTTTAAAGGGTTGAGGACGGCCATCGCACGAGGTGCCGCCGAGTTTAAGTGTTCCCTTACGCTAAACTCTAAACGAGCCATTTGGATGGTGCTGTCACGCTTAGCCACCCCGATTCCTTCGCAAAAGTCCCTAATAGACTTCGGGGTGTATCCTCGTCTCCTTAGTCCCGATATCGTGGGCATCCTTGGGTCATCCCACCCTGATACATGTCCTCGTTCAACTAGTTGTTTAAGAATTCTCTTGCTAAGTACGGTATGAGAGAGGTTCAAGCGTGCGAACTCAGTCTGTTTGGGAGGGTCGTGAAAATCCAGCTTCTCTAGTAACCAGTCGTAAAGGGGTCGGTGGTCCGTGAATTCTAAAGTGCAAAACGAGTGTGTGATGCCTTCGAGGGCGTCAGTCAGGCAGTGTGCAAAGTCATACATCGGATAGATCGCCCAGTCTCGCCCTGTTCGATGATGAGGTGTGTCCACAATCCTATAAAGAATTGGGTCCCGCATCGGTAGAATCGAAGAAGCCATGTCGATCTTTGCTCGCAAGACCCGCTTTCCGGGAGCGAACGCGCCCGCTTTCATTTGTTCAAAAAGGGTCAAATTTTCCTCAATGCTGCGGTCTCGGTAAGGGCTATTCTCGCCAGGTTCAGTAAGAGTCCCTCGCTTTTGAAAGATCTCCTCGGACGATAAGTCACAAACGTAGGCTAGTTCTAATTGGATTAACTTGATGGCAAGATCGTAGAGGGGGGGGAATTGATCTGAAGCATTATATAGATGTTCTCCCCAGTCATAGCCGAGCCAACGAACGTCTTCCAGAATTGATGAGACATACTCTGCCGTTTCTGACGAAGGGTTCGTGTCGTCAAACCGCATATGGCATCGCCCTTCAAATTCCCTAGCCAGCTCAAAATTCAGACAGATCGATTTCGCGTGTCCTATATGGAGGTAGCCGTTGGGTTCCGGTGGGAACCGAGTCACTAAATGGCCACCCTGCGCCACCTTTTTCAGGTCCTCTGAAACGAGTTTTCTGATGAAATGGTTTGGGCTGGCCGTGGTTTCTTTCTGGCTTTTTCTTTTGATTTCTTCTTTGTTTTTTTGCATCACGTCGCTCTCCTAGAGCGCGAAGAATTGTAGGTATCCTCAGCGAGAGAGCCAGCCCTTTGAGTTTTTCCTCTCGCGTAAGGCGGCTACCCTACCTAGGCTAATCTCGTTTTGGAAAGGACATCCATGAAGATAACCCAGTCAAACGTTTGGAGACTGGCCTTGGGGGCTGTTTTTTCGTTAGTTCTGGTGGTGGAAAATGCTAGTGCTGATGAAATTTCTTCCGGGAAGAGTGCGTCGAGGTCCGCAAGCTCTGGAGATCCTGCTAGAGGAGAGATGCTTTTCCGAAGTGTATGCGGAGGCTACTGCCATGCGATGGAACCGGGAAAAAGAGAGGCTCCCTACCTGTTCGACTGCGATTGGAAACATGGTGGGACCGATGCCAAGGTTTTTCATACGATTTATGCGGGAGTTCCAGGAACGAGAATGATCTCCTTTGGGGGGAAGCTCCCTGAAGGGGACTCCGATATCTGGGGATTGGTGGCTTTTTTGCGCAGAGAGTCGCAGTGCAACAAAATGCCGTAGCCTATCGGTATCAAACGGGACGTGATTGCGAAAAAGGGGTTGCCGCGGAGAAATTTTCACCTCAAGCTAGGCCAGCCTCGAACGATAGGGTCTAATCGGGGAGCCCGGTCATTTGCCCTGAGAAGGTCAGGCAAATTTATAAGGGTTCTTTTGTAGGGGTTTTTAATGTGATTGGTTGTAGTGAGTCTTCTGAAAAGGTTGGAACCGTAGATTTGCATCTGATTCGTGGTGGCGTCGGGTCTTCACTCCTTGTTCTGCACGACGAGCTTGGTTTTCCTGGATGGTTGACCTGGAATGAGAACTTGGCGTCGGATTATGAGCAGATCATTCCTTTTCAGCCAGGATACGGGAAGACAAAGCGACAAGATTGGATGACCTCCTATCGCGACTTGGCGGGCTTTTATTCTCGGTGGATCCGCGAGACAAAGGGAGCACCGATTGATGTTCTTGCTTTTTCTGCCGGAGCCTATGTGGCTGCTGAGATGGTCGCCGCAGACCCGTCACTTTTTCGGCGCATGATTCTTGTTGCTCCACTCGGAATTCGTCCGGAGGAAGGATTTATTTTCGATTTCTTGGCAGTTACGATTCGATCCCACGTCGTAGCCACCGTTTCTCGTTACGATTGTCCAGAGTTTGGGAAGATATACGGTGGCGATATGACACCAGAACAATTCGAACTTTTTGAAGAAGCTAGAAGCGAAACGGCCAGATTAGGCTGGGAACCGTTTATGTATAACCCGAGTCTTCCTCATCTTTTAGAAGGTATTTCGACCCCGACGCTTCTCGTCAGAGGTACCGAGGACCAGATTGTTCCGAAGGACTGTGTCACCCAATACGCGCGGGTACTGTGCAACAGCCAAATCGCCGAGTTTCAGGGTTCGGGACATCGGCCTGAAATCGAAGACGAAAACCTCTTTACGCGTTCAGTAAAAGAATTTCTGGAGCGCTGAGAAAGACAGTGATCTTTTTGGCCGAAGTGGATGGGTTAGGGTTTCTAAAGGCAGTCAATTCATTCTACCGATTAAGGTAGTTCGTGCGGGAGAAGAAAATGGCAGGTCGTTTGGCAGACAAAGTCGCAATAGTAACCGGTGGAGCAAGTGGCATGGGTCGCTCGGGCGTCATCAGATTTTTGGAAGAGGGTGCGCGCGTCGTGGTCGGAGATCTTAATGAGGAAAATGGAAATACTTTTATTGAGGAGCTGACCAGTAAGGGGTTTGGGAGCTCCGCTCGCTTCGTGCGTGCGGATGTCTCAGACGAGGGAGATACTCGTGCGATGGTGCAATCCGCGATTGAAAACTTCGGCCGTTTGGACGTTATGTGGAATAACGCGGGTATAGGGGGCGCCTTTGGACCTATTACAGACGTTTCCGTTGACGATTGGGACTTTACTTTTGCTGTGCTCGTCAGGGGAGTTTTTTTGGGCACTAAACATGCTGCGAAAGCGATGATTAGTCAGGGAACCGGCGGGTCGATTATCAATACTGCTTCCGTTGCAGCGCTTGGAGGAGGTTTGGCCCCGCATGCTTATTCGGGTGCGAAGGCCGCAGTGGTGAATTTTACGATGACATCCGCCGTCGAACTCGGTCCGAACAAAATTCGCGCGAACGCAATTTTGCCTGGAGGGATTCTTACTCCCTTAATGCATCAAGGAAAACCTGAGGAGGCCGGTAAGGTATTCGAGGAAATTCAGCCGATTGGTAGGGTTGGGGTGGGGGAAGACATTGCAGATGCAGCCCTTTTTTTGGCGAGTGACGAGTCGTCCTTTATAAGTGGTGAATCTCTTAAGGTCGATGGCGGTCTCATGGCGGTGGGTGCAAAACTTTGGGGACGGCTGGCCGGTAGCGAGAAGGCGCACGAAGTGGCGGGCGTCAATCGTGGCACTACCGGTGTTCGGTCCGAGTGGAGAAAACTCGAAGATTGAGGTACTGAACTGACATGAAGACAGGAATTTTTTCGATACTACCAGACAAAGCATCGGATCCGGCCATCGTCGCAAAACGTGCAGAAGGACTAGGGTTTGCATCGTACTTCGTTCCAGACCATCCTATTTTGCCCGTTAACTATAGTGTGGCCTACCCTGGTCGGGCTCCTGGTGCGGACTCGGACCCGGACTACTTATGGAAGATGCCTGATCCCCTCGTCTCACTCGCTAGTGCTGGCGCGGCCACCGAGAACTTGCTGTTGGGCACCGGCGTTTTACTAGTCCCTGAACGGAACCCGTTACATTTGGCGAAAGAGGTGGCTTCGTTAGACCACTATACCGACGGTCGTCTTCTTTTTGGAATTGGTGCAGGCTGGAATAAGGAAGAGGCGGAAATTCTCGGTTGTGATTTTCC
>CAYOGP010000037.1:0-9260 GCA_964403555.1 uncultured Spirochaetales bacterium
GCGAGAAGTTAGCTGGTCAAAACCTTGCTAAAGAGCCGCGTGATACGCTTAGTTTTTCTAACTGTGCGGTTCTGGCTGGAAATCCGTTGCCTAAAGCTTTTTTGAAAGGGCTTGTTGAACTTTACGGAGCACTCGCGCGCTCCGTTCAGATTACGGGCGCACTGGAGAATCTTCTGGGAGAAAGTGTTCAGTTTGCCAATGACAGGGTTCAGTTCGGCAGGCCAATAGGGAAGTTTCAGGCGATTCAGCACCAATTGGCGATTCTGGCTTCCGAGACCGCTGCAGCACGTGCAGCTTCATCCGCCGCTTGCATAGCGGCAGACTCGAAAAAAGCAATTTTCGAGATTGCAGTTGCTAAAGCGCGATCCGGCGAAGCCGCAGGTATAGGTTCTAAAATTGCCCACGCTACGCATGGGGCCATTGGCTTTACTTATGAACACGCTCTTCACTTTACGACTCGAAGGCTCTGGTCATGGAGAGCAGAGTTTGGAGCCGAAGCTGTGTGGAGGGATAGGCTCGGAGAAAAGGCTTTAGATCGAGGTGCTGAGAATCTCTGGACGGATCTGGTCTCGCAGTAAGGATGGAAGATCAAAGCCCTTTAAAAACGGGTTGCCGTTTTTCTAGGAAGGAGAGCTGCCCCTCCTTTGCATCTTGACTAGCACGAAGTGGGCGTCCGATCTCTTCCTGACGCTTATATGCAGACTTTAGGTCCATTCCGAGCAATTCGCGGACCCCAAATCTGGTTTCGCGAACCGCTAGAGGCCCATTTTGTGAAATGGCCGTAGCTAACGCGAAGGCTGAATCGAGCAACTTTTCTCTTACCGCTAGGCGGTTGATCAGGCCGATTTCTAGCGCTCTTTCGGCGCTAAAGGGTTTGGCAGTTAGAAGAATTTCGTGGGCGTTCGCCCAGCCAATTTGCCTTGGCAAAAGTACAGTAGCATTTCCCGTTGGGTACAGACCTAAAGCTACTTCCTCTAGTGCAAACGTTGCCTCGGGTACAGAAACTCTAAGTTCTGAAGAAAGCATAAGGTCGAATCCGCCTGCTCGAGCGTGACCATTGATTGCGCAGATGAGAGGTTTTTTGAGATCGAAGCCGGCGAGTAGTGCAATAGAGACGTTTTTTAAGCCTTCGAATGTTTTTGGGTCTAGAGTCTTTCCTTCTACCAGACGCCTTGCTGCCGGTACGGTCTCACGCATGTCCATGCCCGCGCAGAAAACTCGTTCGCCTGAACCCGTTAAGACTACGCATCGCACTTCACTATCAGACGCGAGTTCCTTCCATACCGAGGCTAATTCATAAATATGTTCGGGATTGAGCGAATTTGCTTTTTCGGGTCGATCTATCGTGACAAGTGCAACATGAGGGGTTTCACTCATCTTTTCTAACTTGATTGACATTTGTCAGTCCTTTGCATGGCGCCCAAATAAATCGGGCACAAGTGAGTTTCGGTTCCGTACTTAGTAGAGTCCAAACATCCTGCCTGCGAGAATAAGAACAGCTATTCCTAGAGCGGGCCGCAGTACCCTACTCCCGTGATCGATTGCAATCCGTGCTCCCACCTCGCCTCCAATTGCGAACCCAAAACCCAAGGCAAGCGCTGGTCCCCAGGAAACGTGACCATTAAATAAAAAAATTGGAAGCGCTAGTAGGGTGAAGCAGAAGTTCACTGCAACTTTTAGAGCATTAGCTTTTAAAAGATCTAGGCCAGTGTTTCGCAGTACGAGAACCAAAAGAATCCCCACACCAGCCTGAAACGCTCCCCCGTATAAACCGACAAGAAAACGTATAAAATTTTGCCAAAGTCGGTTCGGGGAAGGTTTAGTTTCTTCAGTTGATTTTCGTAAGGTCATTGCCCATAAGAGGATCATGGCTACGCCGAAAAATTTTTCAAAAATTTGATCCGATATTTGGTTAATTGCAATGGCGCCAATAATGGATCCCGCGGCCATGGGGGCAAGTACGGGAAGAACTTCCTTAGGGAGAAAAATAGAAGTTCTTCGGAAGCGCCATCCGGCCATAAAAGTCTGAAATAGAACACCAATTCGATTGGTCCCATTGGCGAGATTTCCTGGGAGGCCCAGCATTACGAGTACTGGGACAGTAAGAAACGAACCTCCACCTGCGAGAGTGTTGATTATGCCTGCTGCTAGGCCTACCGAAGCGAGTAGGAAGATAGATTCAATTTCCATTACGATGTGGATCTTAGGATCTGAAATCAATGTTGGCACACAAAGAAAGACAGAAAGGAGCTCTTCTTAGAAAGGAAGAGGGTTTCAGGACGAGATGTTTTTTGTCCTGGGTTCTCTCAGTGCTCTCGTTTCCGGCACTATTGTTTTTAGTCTCATGCCAGTCTCCATGGACTCTAGAAGGAGCTCGAGCTGGAGATTGGTCGGCTCAACTCTATCTTTTTCCAAGAGCAGGTTCGATTCGAGAGTTTTATTGCCGCTGGGAAAAAGGTTCCGTAGTAAATTTTTCCATTTCGGGACCACCAAGGTCCAAGAGTTTTGTAAGGGGGGCAATTAAAGCCTGGGGAGATCTTGAGCTTGGTATCTATTTTAATGAGACGTCTAAGTTTGAGGCGATGGTTCAAGTAAATGTGTCAGAGGGTCCGATCATGAATGCTCAAGGTCCAGGCTCGGGTAGAGCAATCGCGGACTGCTATTTAGACGAGAAAGACTCGTGGAAAGGTGAACTAAGATTTGCGCGAGTTGATCTCGCACTCAATACACCAAAAGATGTAAGGGGGAATACCAGAAGGTTGACCGATGAAGAATTTACCGGATCGGCATTTCACGAGATTGGGCATGCGTTGGGCTATCAAGGTCACAGTGTTAAAAGAGGTGCAGCAATAGTGCGAGATCGTTTTGTTAGCAAACTTCTCGGCAGACGAGTGCTTGCGAGTCAAAAGATATCCGCGCCTGGAGTAAAAGAACTATATAAACTTCCTGCCGGTCGAGTTAAGCGAACCCTTCGAACCCAGAAGTGGAGAACGGAAGTGATTGATAAAATGCTTGAAATAGCAGATAAAAGTGGACTAAAAGGGCCATTCGTTCAGGTAGGGGATAAGGGAGGCAGAGTCTTTTGGCGATCCGAGGATACCGAGGAGTACGGGGTAAGGATTCCTCAGGTAGGTGACTTAATGCGAAACCCGAACAAGCTGTTGCTCATACCAGAAAAACAAACACGTCTCCTACTCAACAATTAAAAACCGACTAAATGTAGTTTCCGCCTCGAGTTTGTGGTAGGCGGTTATTTGCTTTTCGAAAGCGATCCACTTCGTCCAGGAGATCGTTTGTGACGATTGGTTTCACCGATTCAAAGGCGGATTCAGATCGAGCCTTGCGACGTAAGACGCCATGCATGAGTTGAATCCATTCACCAGTTGTGGGTCCCCGAAATCGTCGTACGACCTGACTCCAATCGACATCGGCAAAGAGGGATCGTCCAGCTCTCTTTTCGGCCTCTGCGGCATGTAATTCGAGAGCTTTAATGATGTCTTCAGGATACCGAGGGTTGACTTCTACGACACGTTCGAAACGTCCTCCTGAGAAGAAGGCTGGCCGAAGGGTATCCGGGTAGCTGGTTGCACCCACTACGAGTACCTGCTCAGCTGCGATAGCCCGATCGACAAAATCGAGCATAAAATCCATGATCGGGCCAATTGGCAGGTCAGTTCTTCGGACTCCTATCTCCTGTGCTTGGGAAAACTCGAGCTCGTCAAAGTAAACAGAAATATTAGGCATATCATTTAATACATCAGTCCAGGTCTGGATCAACTCCGCGGCCTTAGTCCCAGAGTGAACAATATCAAGGACAAGCTGCGGAACTCTGACTCGAAGGAAGGGTGTGTTCGCACGTGTTGCGAGCGCTCTCGCGAGCAGGGCTTTTCCAACGCCTTGTCTACCTAAAAGGAGTAGACCTGACGGCGGATGGGTTCCCCAGCGGACGTAGACCTCAGGACTCGTGATGGCACAGGCGTAGGTCAGGACCTCTTCTTGTGCCTCTGATAGGCCACCGATCATGTATGTATCTACATTCGGCTGTGCGTCTAGTTCCGTAGCCTTATCAAGCGCGGAATGCTTTCGCGTGGCGCTAGCCCATAGGTTTTGTGCTCGGATCAAGAAATCGTCCATCCCGAAAGATTAGCGGCTATTCTCATGCGATGTCTGCGGAATTGACCCCCAGTTTGCTCAGAAGAGCGACAAGGCACCTAAAAGCCTCAGACCCGGTTATGAAACGACTGATCGAATCGGTAGGTCCTTGCAAATTGGAAGCGAAGGGTAAGCCGTATCGCTACTTGATGCGTTCAGTTTTATATCAACAGCTGTCTGTTGCATCGGCTGCGAAGATAGAAGAGCGGGTTAAGGCTATGGGGCCAGGTCAGATCCCTGCGCCTAAAAAAATCTTAGGCATGTCAGATGCACAATTCCGGAAGGCAGGTCTGTCGCGTCAGAAAATCGCAGCTTTTCGTTCGATTGCGACCGCTTTTGAAGAGAAGTTGGTGCTACCTCGGGCTTTGGGGAAAATGACGACCAATGAGGTGATTGAGAAGGTGACTCAGATCCGGGGTGTTGGTGATTGGACCGCGCACATGCTTTTGATTTTCTCCCTTGGCCGAGCAGACATTCTTCCTATAGGTGATTATGGATTAGTGAAGGCCGTGCGCGACCTTTACGGGCTTGAGGCTTTGCCCAAAAAAGACGAATTCGAGGAGATCGCCGCAAAATGGCGGCCCTTTGCCAGTGTCGCCAGCTGGTATCTGTGGAGATCGTATGACACCCTTGATTTTTGATTAGTCCTCGCGACTTTGACTTACGTTCGCAATAATCCTCGCTTCGGCGTCCCCATCGTCTAGCGGTCTAGGACTCCGCCCTTTCAAGGCGGCAACACGGGTTCGAGTCCCGTTGGGGACGCCAGCTTAATCCACTCTACCGTTAGTTCCATAAACCTCTTTTTTTATAGTCACTTAGAAGTAATAGTTCACGATTTTGTTTATTGCTTAAATGATTAAAATAGGGTCTGTATCACGTGTATTCGCAGATGCCGAACCTGATTGAGCTGTATGCCTGAGGTCGTGGAGTCTTTGGCTTGCAAAATTTTTCGAAGCAACTATTCATGTTTAGCAGAGTAATTTAAAGGAAAAGAGAATCGTCACTTTGACTGAATTAAATGACAACGTAGTTTCAAGCGAGGCAGTAGCAGATCCTCACACCTTCTTTAGGCGCCTGCGCGAAGAGTCACCCATCCACTGGAGTGAACGCCATCACGCCTGGATTGTTACCAGGTATTCAGATGTTTTGATGGGCTTGGGCCACGATAAGCTCTCAACTGCGAACATGAAGGCTCAGGAGGAGCGCCTCTCGAAGGAGAAGAGAGCGCTTTTCGCGCCAGCGGCAAGGTTACTCGAGGCATGGATGATTTTTCAGGATCCCCCAGAACATACGAAACTCCGATCGCCCGTCTCGTCAGCATTTAAGGCTCGATCGGTAGCAACGCTGACGGGCATGCTTGAAGAACGTGTTGACGAGCTTCTCGACAATATGGCCGGAAAGGAAAGATGTAGTCTTATCCGAGAACTAGCTTTTCCTCTACCAGCGGACGCCATCGCAATACTGTTAGGAGTCCCCTCGGATAGACGTGAGGATTTTCGCAAGTGGTCACGCATGATCGGAGGCCTGGTGATAGGGAAACTAGAAAGGGACGACGTCTGGGATCGTGCTTTAGAAGCCGAGGAAAAGTTTTCTGATTTATTTGGAAGTCTGATATCACGCTACGAGCTAGAGCCTGAAGAAAACTTAATTAGTGAACTTATCCGGGTCCGGAATGCGGGGGAACATTTAGATCCCGATCAGATGATAGGAGCGTGTACTCTTCTACTCTTCGCGGGGCATGAGACAACAGCAAACCTCATAGCTAGTGGGACGCTGGCTCTTTTGAACAATCCTACGCAACTAGCGCGCCTTCGAGCAGACCCGACCTTGATTGACTCCGCCGTCGAAGAGATGTTGCGATACGATGGCCCCTCGAAGGTGAATGTCCGTAGAGTCAGAGACTCATTCTTATTCGAAGGAATGCATTTTGAAAAAGGGCAACCAGTGTTTCTCTCCACTGCTGGCGCGAATCGGGACCCGGAGGAGTTTGCCGAACCAGACTCCTTTGATATAGGGCGTGAGCCGAACAGGCACCTGGGATTTGGTTGGGGAAGGCACTTTTGTTTGGGCGCGCAGCTAGCGAGATTAGAAACTAAAATTGCCATCACCAGGCTCATATCCCGGTTCCCAAAGCTCGAGCTAGCTCCCCAGGAGCTGGCTTGGGAGCCGACGGTTTTAGGACGTGCATTGAAGGGATTAGAAGTTCTCCCGGGCGACTCGTAGTTCGCTCGTTAGAAACGGCGAAGCTCTCCTTGTGAGAAGGTTTTTGGCAGTGACTCCCGTGGTTCGCTTGAGATTCCTGTTCAGTTAGCGTCTTGTTTATGAACCTCTGTCGTGGGACAATTAGTTCCGAATTCGTTTACTACAGGAGGTCGGAATGAAGCATCGAGTCAGTAAAGTGCCGGTTGAGCAGATAGCTCCTCGAGTCCGAGAACTGATGGGCGCCGTAGATGGGGCAATAGGTGGTTCCGAATGGATGCAGGTATTCGCCCATTCGCCCGAACTCTACGCGGACTTTTCTCAGTTTTACTACGACCATATCATGACCGAAAGTGACGGCATCACGGTTCGTCTTACAGAATTGGTGAGGCATCGGGTAGCCCTACACAATGAATGTTATTTGTGACAGGGTGTTGTTTATGCCTCGGCGAGGCAACAAGGTGTAACAGAAGAAGTGGTCGTTGCTGTGAGAGAAGATCCGCAAGGAGATCTTTTTGACGATCGAGAAAGGGCCGCTCTTCGTTTGGCGGATATTATTGCTGGAGATCATAAGAAGGCTACGGATGACTTGTTTGACGACTTGCGAGACCATTTTACTGAACCAGAGATAATCGCTCTTGGGTGGAGAATCTCGATTTTTACAGGCTATGGGAGGTTCTGTGCAGTGCTCGGTCTAGACTCAGCCGGTAACACATGCGCTATTGCTGAGGCAGCTGGCTCATAGAAGGTGCCATCCGAATAGGATTAGAATCTATCTTTCTAAAGCACAGCATTTTTTTAAAGGATGCAGAGCGAAGGGTCGATGATCAAACTCAGAAGAAGAGAAGTAATCAGAAAGACACTACTCGGCTCGTCGTTGCTTGTCGTTTCACCGACTATTTTCCTCGAAATTTTACCTCACTCTGTTTGGGCACAGAACGGTCTTAGCGAGAGGCAATCGAAAACTCTTACGGGAATAATCCGTTGTTTATTTCCTCATTCCGGACTCGATATTTCAATTTATCAAAATGTTGTCACTGCCATCGAACGAGATGCACTCGCAAGAGATTCGTTCAGATCGCTTCTTTTGTCAGGTTTGGAAGCGCTCGATAAAAAGAGCCAAGGCTCGTGGCTAGGTTTGACGAAGGAAAAACAGATAGAAAATATCGCAGCGTTCGAAGATACAGAGTTTTTCAAGGCTCTTTGGCAAAAAGCGAGCTATCTCCTTTATCAAGAGCAAGAGGTTTGGGGGAAGTTTGGTTACGAGGGTCCCTCTTATCCCAAAGGAGGGTATGTGTCCCGGGGATTCAATGATATCGACTGGGTCCCGGGAGAGTAGAAAATTATGGACGGTCGAATAGCATCGTGACTGTTATCAGCCAAGACGAAAAGGTAGTTGTTGTGATCGGATCAGGTGCTGGTGGCGCTACGGTGGCCAATGAGCTTTGTAGAAAAGGTATCCAGTGTGTGCTCTTGGAAGCTGGTCCAGCAATTGATTCAAAAGATTTCGTAAATGACGAATTCGTTATGGCTAACAGGCTAACGTGGGCCGACGAGCGAACCATGTCGGGGGATGCGCATGTAGCCAAAGCACATGCCGGGCCGACATGGACGTGCAAGAGCTTAGGTGGCACGACAACCTTTTGGGCAGGGTGCTGTCCGCGGTTTCAAGAACATGAGCTTAGGGCGAGTAGCACCTATGGCGAGATTAAGGGTGCTGCCTTAAGGGATTGGCCTTTGGGCTTAGAAGACCTCTTGCCATATTACGTGCGTGCCGAAGATAAGATGGGCGTAACCCGGACACATGGTATTCCTCCGCTTCCTGGAAATAACAACTTTCTTGTTATGAGGGAAGGCGCTAAACGCGTTGGCTATTCAAACGTGACGACAGGTAGGATGGCGATTAATAGTGAGCCCCGCGATGGTCGAAGTGGGTGCTTGCAGTTGGGTTTTTGTATCCAGGGATGTAAGAGTCAGGCTAAGTGGTCGACTTTGTATACGGAGATCCCCAAGGCTCGAGACACCGGAAGGTTTGAATTGCGAACTCGTTCCATGGCAATCCGTATTGAACACGATGACCAGGGCAAGGTAGATGCAGTAGTTTACGCAGATTCAAAAGGTTCTCTTCATCGACAAAAAGCGAGAATGGTTTGTGTCGCGGCCAATGCTGTAGAGACTTCACGGCTTCTACTAAATTCCGATTCTTCCCGTTTTCCGAGAGGTCTAGCAAATTCCTCAGATGAATTGGGACGAAACTATACGACGCATACTTCCGGTTTCGTATTTGCATTATTCGACGAGCCCGTAAACATGCATCGTGGCGCAACGATGGCGGGTTTCGTCGAGGACGAAATCGTTCACAGGCCCGACCGAGGATTCGTAGGCGGTTACCGTTTTGAAACGTGCTCGGTCGGTCTTCCGATGCTTGCGGCTACTTGGCCGTATAGATGGGGCGAAGAATTCGCAGACATCATGGAAAATTACGATCATCTCGCAGGGCTTTGGATTTGCGGCGAAGATATGCCGATGAAAACGAATAGAGTCACTTTGAATCCCGAGCGGGTGGATACAAATGGGATGCCTATACCTCATGTTCATTTAGATGAGCACCCAAACGACAAGGAAATGTTAGAGCATGCTTATCGGAGTGCCGAAAAAATGTATCGAGCTGTTGGTGCGCGAAAGGTTTTGAGGGTTCCGCCTTTTCCTGCGGGTCACAATATGGGGGTCGCTCGGATGTCAGACGATCCGGAGCATGGGGTTTTGAACAAATTTGGTCAAAGTCACGATGTTGAAAATTTATTTATCTCGGACGGAAGTACATTTACAACGAGTGGAGCCGCAAATCCGACACTTACGATTGTGGCTTTAGCGATTCGACAAGCCGACTATATTGCTAGCCAAATGGC